>CAUJKI010000634.1 GCA_963205015.1 Pseudomonadota bacterium | reverse complement strand
GCATTTTCAACTATCTGCGCGGTCAAGGCCGGTTGGCGGCAGTTAGGACATGATCGCACGGTGCCACCGCCTCATCGGGCTTGGCTGTGGACGAGGCAAGCAAGTCATCGAGCACGTGACCAAGGTAGGTCTCGATCACCTCCAGCTCCGCAATGCCGATCGGAATCTGCGCCCCGAGATCGTCACTGACGATGATGCTGCCGGGTGACTGGTCCGCACTCTCGTCTCGTCGTTGTTCCGCCGCTGGCTCAGTTACGTCGCGCCGACGCGCTGCGACCTGCGGCGGGCCAAGGCAAGCAGGTCGCGCCGTGCTGTCCGCGCCGTCAGGCCCAACGAAGGCCTCCAACTGCGGCTGTGCCCGCTCATGCTGGCTGGCGCTCAGAACAATGACCTCAGCAGCCCTTTCAGCCGGCAGACTGATGCCCGGTGTCCAGAGCGGCCAAGGAGTGCCGTTGGCGACAAGGCGCGGCCGCCCAGCCATGATTTTCTGACGACGCCTGCCTTTCCATGAGGACATGACAGTCTGCGCTGCCGCTGCCCGAGTTTCGACGGCTCTTGGCGAAGCGCGTCTGCGCGTATCGGCGTCCCATGCTGCTCCGGCGTCGCTCACTTGATCCTGCGCGGGCTTCACAGAAGGGAACTCGGCGGATCGGGCAAGAGCCGGCACGCTGCACACCACCGGCGCCGCGACGCGATGGGCTCGAAACACCTGCCGCAGCACCTCATCGCCTGTGGGCGTCAGATAGCGCGGCTCAAGGTCGCTCTGGGGCGCCGACTCCACCGCTAGCCTCACGTGCGCCGGCGTCAGCGCGAGCTGTGCCCAATCGTGGCGGCTCCTCACATCGGCCTGCCAATCGGAGACCATGAGCGCGCCGACAGCCGTCGCGAGCATCGCCACGACGCACGTAGCCGCAACAGCGACGGCGTGGACGATCGTCGATGCGTCCATCGGACTAACGGGCAGCGTGACCCCGCCAAGCCGGAGCGCGGCTGCGAGCCCGGCGGCAAGGCCGATCAGGGCGTATGGACTGCGCACAAACGCCATGACGTCTTTCACGCCATGCCGGGCGCTATTGGGAAACCAACGTCGGGGTGCCGCTCGCTCCGACTCACCAAAGGGACGGGCCGCCCCTTCTCCGCCGCCCTCGCTCGCCCCTGGGGGGTGGGACAAGCGAGCGATGGCGGCTCCGAAGGGACGGGGACCAGGCGTGATGTCAGCGACATCCACCGCATGTCTTGATGCCGGGCATGTTTGTAGCGGCTGTGTGCAACGAGCATCGTCTCCTCCTGGGACAGGGTTTGCGGCAGCTCGCGCGTTAGCGCGAGCTGCCCCCCTCATTCGGTTGTGTATTTTTGAAATGGAGCTTGAAATTTGTGATCGAATAGCGGCAGCGAAATGAATAACGGGCGCTGCGTCGAAATTTTTCAAAAGCGGCTGAGAGTAAATTTCCGGGAGCTTGCGGGAAGTTTAGTGAGGGGGATTGCGAGGGCAAGATAAAGCGAAACTCGCGTTTCGGCCCGGATCCGGCGTAGTGCCTTGTCTGCACATGGTTTTAGTCGATGACGGAGAGGCTGCGGAATACAAGCCATGACACCAAAGTGACTCCAACGACTGAAGATGGAATGGCAACTCAAAGTATTATCATTTGGGCACTATGTGTGCCCTTGCATTTCCGCATTGGCGCGCCAATTCGATGGCATGCCAAAAGACGAGTCGAGTGATTTTACGCCGCGCCTCGGAAAGCCACGTGACCAGGCGCGGGCGCGGACGACCACGGCACTGATCCTGCGCTCGGCTGCCGAGCAGGGCGGCGATCTGCGCCGCCTTCTGCATCCGCGACGGGAACGCAAACCGAGCGGCCGCTTCAATGCCCGCGGCCGAGGCCGGGAGGCTGCCGCGGCTCTTGAAGGCCACGGCGGCTGGGAGTTCTACGCCGACACGTCGGATGGTATGCGCTTCAGGGCGCGCCGCGTCGTCGTCAAGGCACGGGTGGTCAAGCTCAAGGGCGTTGAAAGCCAAGCCATCGCCGCCCACCTGCGCTACCTGCAGCGTGAGGGCGTCACATTGGACGGGCGCCGCGGGCGAGCCTATGCGGCTGCAGAGGACGATGCCGACGCGAAGGCCTTCGCCGAGCGCGGGCGCGAGGACCGCCACCAGTTCCGCTTCATCGTCGCCGCCGAGGATGGCGTCGCCCTCGGCGATCTCAGGCCCTTCACGCGCCGGCTCATGACGCAGATGGAGCAGGACCTCGACACCACCCTCGATTGGGTGGCGGTCGATCACTACAACACCGGCCACCCGCACACTCATGTCGTGGTCCGCGGCGTGACAGACGACGGCAAGATCCTCTACATCGCCGGCAACTACATCTCCCACGGCATCCGGGCCCGGGCGAGCGACCTCGTCACCCGCGAGCTCGGCCGGCAGAGCGAGCTGGAGGTACAGCAGAAGCTCAGCCTGGAGGTCGACCACGACCGCTTCACCCGTCTTGATCGGGCGCTCCTGGACGCAACCGAGGACGGACGGGTTGATCTGCGCATCAGCCCGCACCAAAGCTATCTCGTCCGGGTCAACCGGCATCTGCTGGTCTCGCGGCTGGAGAAGCTCGAGGGCATGGAGCTAGCCAAACCGGTAGAGCCCGGCGTCTGGGAGCTGTCGCCCAAGCTGAAACCTATGCTGACGCAGATCGGCGAGCGTATCGACACCCTCACCCTCATGCGTGATGCCCTGGGCGAGGAGGCCGCCCACCGTTCCGTTGCCAGCTATCGCATCCATCGTGATGTGCCCCGATCAGCGGTCACGGGCCACCTTGTCGGCAAGGGGCTCGCCGGCGACGGCCTCGGCGACAAGGCCTATCTGGTCATCGACGGCATTGATGCCCAGCTTCACTACGTCGAGGTGCGTGACACACGGGTGCCCGACGAGGTCCGTATCGGCACCATCCTTACCGTCGGCCGGGAAGCCTCAACGCGATCCGTGGACAAAACCATTGCCGGCTTTGCTGCCCACAACGACGGGTTCTACGAGCCCCGCGAGCACGCCGCGATCGCCGGCATGGCGGGACGCATCCCCGGCGGTGATGTCGAGGGCCACATCGAGGCGCATGTGCGTCGCCTGGAGGCGCTGCGCCGGGCCGGCATCGTCGTGCGCCTCGATGCCGACCACTGGAGGATCCCGTCCGATTTCCTGGAGAAGGTCGCCGCCTACGACGAGCGCGAGGGACGGCAAGTTGTCGTTGAGGTGCACTCGGCTGTCCCGCTCGACCACCAGATCAACGCTGAGGCTGCCACCTGGCTCGACCGCCAGCTCGTCGGACGCCATCGTGTCGAAACCGCGCCCATGGGTTTTGGGCATAAGGTCGAGACGGCCCTGTTACGGCGTAACGAGCAACTGATCGCACAAGGCCTCGCGCAACGCACCGAGGACGGCGCGATCCACTACCGGCCCGACCTGCTCGCTGCCCTGCAGCGCCGGGAGCTGGACCGCACTGGTGAGCGCCTTGCGGCCAAGCAGACCGACGGCACAATCTATGTGCCGGTGCGCGACGGATCGACCGTGACCGGCATCTACCGCCGGTCCATCATGCTGGTGAGCGGCAAGGTCGCGGTGATCCAGCGCGACGATCATTTCACGCTGGTATCTTGGCGGCCGATCCTGGAGCGCCACCGCGGGCGGGAGGTCGTCGGCATCGTCCGCGGCATGGGCGTATCGTGGCAGCTCGGCTTGCAGCGGAATCGTGGGCTCTCCCGATGACGCCGCTCCGAGAGAATGTCAGAAGTGCTCGAGGAGGCTGCCGAAGAACCGGGCTCATCGGGCGAGGGAGATGGGCCAATAGGGTGCATGGCACCACGTACCACACAGTTCGTTGTCCGGTCTGATCGGGAGCGGACGTGCGAAAACTCGCAGTTGCTGCTATGTCGAGTTCGGGAAGGGGGCTTCACATGGCAATATCGAGCGCAACCGAGAACATCAGGTACGTCGTCGAAGGCGGGCATAAACTCTCAGGCTCAATAGAGCCGAGCGGAAACAAGAATGCTGCTCTGCCGATCATCGCGGCCACTCTACTTACCGACCAGCCCGTTCGGCTGTCGAATGTGCCCCGCATTCGGGACACTGAGACACTGGTTGACTTGATACGCTCGGTGGGGGTCACTGCGGATTGGACCGGACAGAATGAGCTGTCGATGCAGGCCAAAGAGGTCCGGTCATCGAGCCTCGATCCCGAACTGTGCGCTCGGATCAGAGCCTCTATCCTGCTCGCCGGGCCTATGCTTGCGCGATGTGGCACGGTTGAGCTTCCACCACCCGGCGGCGATGTAATCGGTCGCCGGCGCGTCGACACTCATCTGCTTGCCTTGGAGCAACTCGGCGCAAGTATCACTGTTGATCAGTCGTACAGGTTCGTCGCATCGCAATTGCAGGGAGCCGACGTTTTTCTCGATGAGCCGAGCGTGACGGCAACGGAAAACGCGCTCTGCGCGGCAGCCGTGGCCCAAGGGACTACGGTGCTGCGAAACGCAGCGTCCGAACCGCATGTGCAGGATCTCGCACGCTTTCTTTGTGTACTTGGTGCCAGGATAGAGGGCGTGGGGACCAACACACTAACGATCCACGGCGGTCGGGCACTAACGGGCGGCAACTTCCGCATCGGACCTGATCATATCGAGGTCGGCTCACTAATCGGTCTAGCCGCCGTCACACGATCAAGCATTACGATCAACAATGCCGGCGTCGAGCACTTGCGATCGACGCTAATGAACTTTGATCGACTAGGCATCTCTTGTCGAATTCAAGGGGACGACCTCCACATCAGCGCCGACCAATCTCGCAAGGTAAAGGAAGATTTCGGCGGTCATATTCCAAAGATCGAAGACCAACCCTGGCCTGCGTTTCCTGCAGACACGATGTCCATCGCCATCGTCACGGCAACGCAGTGCGAGGGCGTCGTTATGATGTTTGAAAAGATGTTCGAAAGCCGCCTGTTCTTCGTCGACAAGCTCATCGCGATGGGTGCGCGAATTGTGTTGTGTGATCCTCACCGCGCAATCGTCGCAGGCCCATCGAAACTGCGGGCGGCGCGCCTCGAAAGCCCCGACATCCGAGCAGGCATGGCAATGCTTCTCGCAGCGATGTGCGCCGAAGGCACCAGCACGATCAACAATGCTCAACAGATCGAGCGGGGTTACGAGCGGATAGATGAACGATTGAACGCCTTAGGTGGAAAGATCATCCGGCAGCCTTCCCGTGCCGAATGAGATCAGCTGCTTGAGAGGCAGAAGCAGGCATTGCCAGCGTGTTGATGCAATCACTCGCGACGCAACGGGGAAAACTGAGAAAGATTCTTCTGAGCATATTGCATCCGAGATACCTCAGAGAGCCGACGTCCTAGTGAAATGATGTGCATTGTTTGGGGCCATCCCCGGCCGTGCCGGCCGGGGACCGCGCCCTATCGCGCGGCCTGGATTGGCCGCGTGACCGAGCCCCGCTTGGCCGGAGGCCGCGGGTCTCGGCCTATTCAGGTTACGGTCGCTTGTCCGAAGGACAGCGCCGTTTCGAGCCACGCCGGCAACGAGGTGAAACTTGATATCTATCACTCAGTGAGTTATATATCGTTGGGCGAGGAGGCAGGGTGCAGGTCTATAAGCTCAAAGCTTTCGCGCGCTTTCAGCGTCGTGAGCGCGTCGCGGACAGTACGCTTGCGGGAGCTGTCGAGCGGATGGAGCAAGGACTCGTCGATGCTGATCTCGGCAGCGGGCTGGTCAAGCAACGCATTGCAAGACCGGGACAGGGCAGGAGCGGTGGCTTCCGCACCATCATCGCCTATCGGCATGGCAAGCGGGCCGTGTTCCTGTTCGGCTTCGCCAAGAACGAGCGTGCCAACCTTGATGATGACGAACTCGCCTATTGGCAGCGTGTCGGCAAGGTCTACCTCGGGCTTGACGACGATGACGTGGCTTTGGCGATCGCGGCCGATGAATTGATGGAGATCCCCTATGGCGAAGAGCCCTAAGACAGCGAGCAAGTCGAAGGGTAAGACCCGGCTGCGCTCCGAAATCGTCGAGGCCATGCGAGGTCTCAATAAGATCGGAGCCATCAGCGATGCCGAGCTTGAGAAGACCACGCTCAGAATGCTCGGGCGGGACGCACTTCCAAGAGTCGCCGATCTGTCGCCTGCCGAAATCGTGAAGGTGCGCGAGCAGGCAGGTGTCAGTCAGGCGGTGCTGGCTGGCTTCCTCAATGTCGCGGTCAACACGGTGAGCCAGTGGGAGCGCGGCGAGCGTCGGCCGACCGGCGCGGCGCTGAAGCTCTTGCACGTCGTTAAGGCCAAGGGACTGGATGTGGTGCGTTGACCTGGAGGCATCCCGCGGTCGGCTTTCAGATGCACGGGGCACGCGCCGTACCTTGAGAAGCCGCGAGCTCGCGTGGCCACGCCTGTGTGAATCCGGTCATTGGACCGCTAGTGAGGTCCGACGAAGTGGTATCGATTGGCAAATCCGAACCGCTTTGATTCGCTTGCCCATGCTCGGCCAACCCTTCACAGCCGGCCCACGGCTTTCCGATATCCCCGGAGGCGATCCTGCGACGCAGGCAGTCGCATCACTACGAGGCTATGCGTATCAGCTGTACGTCAGCGCTCTGGCATGGATCGATCTTGAGCCTGATCAGTTGCTTTATCTGGAGGTAGCCAAGGACTACGCCGTCGCCGCCGCCGATGCGTTGCGTGCAGTTGAAGTGAAGGACACACCCTCGACCACCGTGACGGTCAATGCTCAGGACGTGCTGGATACGATCGACCACTTCGTCGATCTGATCGACCGCAATTCGGGGAAGCCCATAAATTTACGCTTCCTATGCACGGCGCCAATTTCTATCGAGCGCAAGAGGGTCGATCGTGCTGGAGGAGTTCCGACCCTCGAGTACTGGCGACGCGCCGCGTCCGGCGCTGATGCCGCTCCACTCCGGAAGGTTTTGAAACGGGCCAAGCTCTCTAGTCGCGCTCGAGACTTCATCGAGTCACGTGATGACGACGCTCTGCGCAGAGACTTGCTTCAGTGCGTTCATTGGGATTGCGGCCAGCCCGATCTCGATGCGGTCGCGCGAGAACTGGGCGGCGCTCTCATCCGCTACGGAGCCGGTACGCTCGGGGTGACCGCAGCCGAGAAGGACCGACTTCAATCGGTGACGCTGTTTCACGTCCTGAACACAATCGTCAAACCGGATCCTGCCAAACGTTGCCTTTCCGCTGCCGATCTCCAACTCGTGCTGGAGCAGGCGACGGCCGTTGTGCTCAAGCGGTCGGACTTCGAGAGCCTGATGCGGGCAGCGATCCCCCAGATCTCCGCTGCAGCCGTCGAGACGGCACCGCCCGTGCTCGAGCTCGAGCGCAATATTCCGATACCGCCGATACTGGCATGCCGAGCTGGGTATACGGCCAAGCTGCTTACCCTCGTGCTTAATGAAGGTGCGATCGTCATCACAGGAAGCACCGGCAGTGGCAAGACGATGATGGCCCGGCAGGTTGCGCGACTACATGGGGGACACTGGCATCTCTTGGATCTCAGGGATGTAAGTCCCGCCGGTGCAGTGCAGCGCTTGGAGTATGCTCAAACTTCACTGGGCTCGGCCAATACGCATGGAGTCATCATTGACGATCTGAATGTGATCGAGGATCCAGCCGCGCGCAGGGCGGCGTCACGGCTCCTTTCCGCCCTTCGCCGCCGGGACGCCTTGTGTCTCGTGACTAGCTACAATCCGCCTTCTAGCAGGGCCCTTTCGGAACTCGGACTCGACAAGACCTCGTGCGTAGCGGCCGCCGAATTGAGCACAGAGGAAGTTGCCGCAATCATCGTTGCGGCGGGCGGCGACGGAGCCAGATGGTCCCGCGCCGTCTACTCGGCAGGGGGCTTTGGCCATCCACAGCTAGTCATGGCCGTGGTTTCGGGGCTCGCGGCGCGGTCCTGGCCCGATGAAGAGCTTCGATCACTCAGGTCATTCTCGCGTTCGGTCGATGTGGAGGAAGAGAGGCTTGCGACTAGGCGTCGCCTCTTCGACGCGCTGCCTTCCGAAGCGGCCTCGCTCCTCTATCGTACGAGCCTTCTGTTTGGACGTTTCGAGCGGCCTTTGGTTCTCGCGCTCGGCGCTCTGCCCGTGCCCGTCAATGCTCCAGGTGCGGAACTCGACAGACTGATCGGTCCATGGATTGAGCAGATTGGTGCGGCCGAGCTGCGCATGTCGCCGCTCCTGCAGAATGCCGGACAGGAAATCATGGCTCCTGCCGAGCAGCAGGCGGTGCACCGCGCTGCTGCCGAGCATATTGCTGGCGGGCAGCGCGTGCCGGTGGACAAGGCCGATGCCGCGTTCTTGCACGCCTTGTTGGGCAAGTCCGAACGCACTCTTGTTGAACTCGCTCACGCCACCATTTGGGCGACACCGGAGCAACGCGGGATAATCTGCGAGTGGAGCTCTAGCCTTCTCCTCCATCGGTTGGACCGGCGCATCTATCCCGACAATCCGACGCTCTCGATCTTGCTGCGCCTTGCCCAATTCAGGCTCGCTGCCGGACAGGGTAGCGAAGCTTCCATAACTGGATGCTGGCAGGCCTTGAGGTCGGAGATCGGACAGCTTCAGGATGAAGCCGCTCGCGACAGCACCGAGTATATGGCACTTGCCATGGTGCTGGTTGACCCATTGGCTGCCGGACTGCTGCCCAACTGGGTCGATCTCATATTCCGCCTCCAGCAACTGCTTGACGCCGATCCCGAGCGCCAAGCGGCGATGCAGCGCGTCAACCGCCCCAGGGCCGGTCAACAGAAGTCGACCACTCCGGGCATGTTCTTCATGCTGCAGATTCTGGGGATCCGCAGCGTCGCGTCTCTGCGTGCCACGTTCAATCGACTCGATCAGCTGACGCCCATCCAGCGTAATGTGCTGTTCGCCGATGCACTAAATGCACCGAGTGACTTCTCGCTTGTAGTCAACAGGGCTTGGCTAGAAGAGCATCGACGCGGCCAGATCGATGCGCCTGCATGCGCCGAAGCATATCGGCAAATGGCATTGCTGGCGCAAGCTTGGGGTTATCGCGAACTCGCGCTTCGCTGTCACATCGCGCGGGGGATCATATTCGATGAGTATGGAGCCAATTCCGACGCTGCCCTCGATGCGCTGGAGAATGCCAAAGAGCTCGTCGGCGAAGCACCCGTGCTCGCCCGCGCGCGCGCCAAGATACTTTACAGGCGCAAGGATCATGCGGGCGCGCTCGAGCTTCTGCGGGACGCGGCCGACACGACGGCACTCAACGATCCCGTCGAGCGTGCTTACATGTTGCGTGAAGCGGGCATCAGCGCGGCGGAAACCGCTCACTGGGCCGAAGCGCATAAGTGGTTCACCGTGGCCGCCAAAGCCGCCGATCGGTCACGGCTACCGGACCTGAGGGTGATGGCCACGGGATTGAGGGCCGATGCGGCTCTCGCGGCCTTCAAGGTGGGGGATGCGAATGCTGCCCTGTCTGGTCTTTGCAATGTTCTTGATGAGCTCTCGCGCCTCGATGCCGCGAGTTCCGACAAGGCCGGATACTGTCATCGGGTCGTGCGTCATGCCGTTCTCTGGCTATTCGGCCAGAGCCGGCCTCAGCCGGTAATGGTTGGCGATGAACCGGCCGTGCTCGTGCCCGGCATGTGCAGTAATCCGGAGCCTCCCGATCTGAAAGAAATGCCGCTTGCGGCCCTCGACTATGCTTTCTATCTGCTCGCAGAAGTGGAGATCACCCTCAACATCACAGCGGGAATTGATGATCGACTGAAAATCCGTTTCGGGGTGCGCGGCATTCCTGCCGCGGAGTGCATTCTCTCCCATACTCGAATTAAGCGTGAACTTCGTTTGAGCAATGTAGACGGCTTTATTGAACGGTTGCCGGGTTGGGTCGACGCGCAAATCTATCTGCATTCGCGCGGCGCGCGCCGATCCGACCAGCGGGATATGATTGAGCCGTCTTACGGGACAATTCCGCGGGCAACGGCAGATGATCTCATGAAACCACCCGCCGTGATGGCCGTGGAGGATGCGCTTCTCTCTTTCGCTACCGTGGCCGCTGTATCAGGACGCGGAGATCTTGTCTGGGCGGTCTGCTCCCGGATGGGCGCGGGTCCGTTTGCAGACGCTGCAAGTCACGTAGCTTCGGTTTTGACGACAGAGGGCAGTGCCGAGGAGCGTCTCGAGGATCACGCAGCCCTTAGCATTCATCGCGTTGCCTCTCAGGGCGGCCAGACTCCCGACGATCTGTTTCAGGTCGCCATTCGACTAGTCGAGTTTGCCAAGCGATCCAATTTTAGGGACGTGCTACGGCCTGCAGTCGCGGGATGGGTCTGCGCGAGTTGGGCAAAGACCATTGTCGAGCAAAGGTTCCTTCTGCGCAGGCCAATTGCAACAGTGCCCGACATTGAGCGGGCGCTCGCCGAGGCGACAGATGATCTGGCATCGGCGGGCAGGCTGCTACTGGCCGTCGAGCCTGCAGTGGGCGTGAGTCTTTCCGAAGCGCTGCGCGCTGAATTGAGGTCGCTGTAAACCGAAGTTCTTGTCCATCTCTGCTTCATTGGCAGCTGTCTGAGAGGGGCTCGTCCACTGGCGGGCTCGCTCTCAAGATCCGAGCCGCA
>CAUJKI010000633.1 GCA_963205015.1 Pseudomonadota bacterium | reverse complement strand
GCGAGCATCCCTTTGAGGCGACAGGTGATTGGATGGCCCAGGTCATCGGTGACGTGCTCGCAAGTGAGATACTCCCCGTCTCCGACGAAATCGGAACAGTCACACGCCATGCAGACGCGGTCGCGGGTCAGGATGTCGATCGCCTGCGTCGTCACGTCAGGGTCCTTGCGTGATGATGATGTTGTTGTCGGTCGGAGGCTGAGAGTACGGGTAGGCGCTGCGCCGTTGAACCTTCAGTGAGCTGCTGGGCCAGTTGACGTTCAGCACGCCTTCGCTCGGGCAGAATGGGGTCGCGGAGAGACTTCCGCGGAACACCTCCTGCTGAGCAATTAGGTCGTTCCTGAAGAGCGAGAACTGGCTGACGTATGCCGGCGATGGAATCGTATAGAAGCACCCACAGGTTGGATTGAAGTTGCACCCAGCAATCATACGGCTATTGAGCAGTGGGAATCCCACCTCCGATTGATAAATCGGACCGGTGCCATAGATGGGAAGCGCGATCCCCAGACTGAAGTCGTACCGACGAAAGCTCGGGTTGGCGTTGTCCTGGAATCTCACCTCAAGAACGATCATGTCAGCGCCATACTCGCAGATGGAATCGAGACACGCGCTCTGCGCATCACAGGTCGGCGATTCGATGGCCTTGCCGCAGTCCTCACCGGACTGATTGAACAATCCGAAGAGGCAACCCGGCAGACCTGGTCCTGATAACGGGCCGATGTAGGGCAGCACATAGTTGCCCGGCGGCGGCGTCCACAAGAGATTGCGCTGGACCTCGACAAACGGATTGCCGCCCCCCGATACCGAGCACGGGCCGTTCGGCGTACAGTCTTCCCAGTTCACGAGATGCACCGTGAAGTTGTCCCACGCCAGGTCGCCGAGCAGGCAGCCGCAGCCGGTTCGGCGCGTAGCGCGTCCGCCGGTTCTCTCTGCTTTCCCGTTCTGCTTTCCCGACGCGTAAACTGCCATCAGCTGCACACCACGTATTCCGGCTCTTCGTAGCCGTTGAACTCAAAGAATCCGCCACTGAGCGGCGGGGCCTTCGGGATCAGGAAAACCTTCCTGTTGGCGTAATTGCGATGCCGCACGGTGATCTGAGTGTCATGAGCGATGCGCTCAAACGGCTGGGCCAAGCCCAGCATTCCCATGCCCACGCCCAACGGCTCAGTCTCGTCGGTGTAGTGGTCGGGGTGCCCCTCGACCTGGTGAGAGATCGGCCACACCTGTTTCCAGGGGTAGCGGTCATTGCCGTCGGGGTCTCCCAGTTGCACGTAGAAGCCGAAGACCTCACCGGCGATCGGTCGGTAGAGGGCCTTGGCGGGTTCGTCGCCCTGAGACAAAAGCCGCGTGTTCACGCAGAGCACGCGCGCGCCGACGAAGACGAGCGGCATGGTTGCGTCCGTCTCGATGAGGTAGAGCTGCGTGTCGTCCTTGTCGACTACAAACGCGCTGTGCTCGCCAAACTCCTCGTAAGCCATCGCGGGGCCCGCTGGGTCACCGGGATTCTCGGGAGGATACGGCAGGGAATTCCACGGCACGATGTTAAGTCTCCGGCCCGCCGCGCCGACCTCGGCAATCTCTGTGATCTTTAGAAAGATCAGCGGAGAGTCCAGGTTGAGCCCAGGGCTGTGCGCACTGCCGCCCTGCAACTCGCTGATCTGACTTCGCAGGCCGCTCACTTCAAGCTGCAGATCATTC
Organism: Pseudomonadota bacterium; assembly: GCA_963205015.1. Taxonomy (GTDB): domain Bacteria; phylum Pseudomonadota; class Alphaproteobacteria; order Rhizobiales; family Hyphomicrobiaceae. Next base: position 3,438 of record CAUJKI010000633.1, on the reverse strand, counting down.
AGGTCCTTGCGGAGCTTTCGCGTGCTCTTAAAGGCGAGGTCGAAGTTGGTTACGATCCGGCGGATGAGACTCATGCCGAGCCTCCTTCCACCAGCGAGGCAGTGTCTCGAGACAGTTGCACGCGGGCCGAGCCTCCGCGTTCGAACTCGACTCGAACGCCCTTCACCGGGGCCTCGATGCGTTCGTGACCGGTCGGCCCGTGTTGGGCCGAGCGGATACTCACCCGTCGCGACATCGCCCACAGGGCGGCCGGCAGTGGCCCCACGATCGGCACTTCTCCGCGAACCAGCGGCTCGCTGATCGCCGCGTGGGCAAAGCGGGCATAGGCCTCGCGGTTGACGCCAGGGGGAATGGCGATGTGCCGCACGGTCCGACCTCGCTTGGGTGCCATCGTGACGACACGACCCGCATAACCCTGTGCCGGGAAGCGAACGGAAGGGATGTTGATCTGCGCACTACCCACACCGGATGACGACCAAGCAAGATGGACCCTTGCCCCTTTAGCCCGGCCAGGCTCATTCACGTTGTAACGGCCGAATCCAATGGCGGGGTTGGCAAGTGCCGGTTCCTTGAGCAGGACCGTCGAGTTCTCAAAGTCGATCGATTGCACTTCCACCCGTTTCCACACGCCGTTGGCAAGGTCGCCGTCTCGATTGATGAGGATCTCCGCAATCATCCTCCCACCGGGCGCTGGAGACGGATCGGCCGCCGCGAATGACCATCGACGATAGACCTCGGCGCGGGGGCCGGGCGTGACGGTAATCTCGGGTTCCTCTCCCGTGCGAATCACCGCAGACGCATCGCCAATGACCCATTCGTTCTCCGGGTAAATGACGGTGCCAAAAATGGAAGTACGCGGCGTCCGGTCCCACGCCGGCACCATTTCGATTCGCTGGTAAGACGTGACATCCGCCGTGCCCGTCGTCTGGCCGGCCAGCGTCTGCACCGCGCCGGCCCGACCCTCGATCGATTGGAGGATGTCGAGTTTTTCGAGAAGAGTGCTGTCAACCACCAGGTCATAGACCGGCGCGCCGTAAAGCGCGACGAAGGTGTACATCGGGGGGCTCTGCGAGCAGTCCAGAAAGACGCCGACGCCGCCGGCCGCGGCCGCCGCGATCTGCCGCAGTGCCGCGTCGAGTGAGGCTGTCTCCAGCGAAACCGGGAAGCATTCAATCTCCGCCGCGCCGCCGACAAAGGCGAAGTCCGTGGCGATCCCCACCTCTTCAAGCTTGGCAACCACCTCGGGTGCCGAGAGGTATTGATTTAGAACCGACTCCAAGGGTCCTGGCGAGAGCGTGAAGGACGGCTTGCCGAACTGTGAGTATGGGATCAGCCGGCCTGCCCATTCAGACAGATCGACCGCCGTGTACTCAACGTATCTTTCATTGTCGGCCGCGACGTAGGGCCTCGCCGGATCGAACAGCCCGAGGAACCGCCGCACGCCGTCGACCACAAGCTCCACCTGTGCGTCGGTTGAGAAGGGCGGACTGCGCCAGTCAATGATGAACCGCACGACCAACTCTGCCGGTCCGTCATACGAAAGCTCATAGCGCACGAGCGTACACGGCAGCAGCGCTGATCCAAGCGGCACGAGCGAACCGTCGATGCGAAGTTGATACGTCGGCATCGCTATGGAAACTCCGGCGGCAATGAACCCCAGAACGTAAGCCGCCAGCCCGGCGTGAAGCGTCCGCCGAATCCCTCGGGCACTTCGACCTGCGGCGCGTCGGCGAGGATGCAGTCGTTCCATCGCACCTTGCTCACGCCGTCGACCTTGACGAGCATCGCGCCCGACAATCCCACAAGCATCTGAATCTGCATGGCCCGCTTGGCGAGGGCGATTTCGTCGGACTTGACCATGTAAACCGAGACGGTCAGTGCGTGGAGCAGGTTGCGACTCTCGCTGCTGATCTGAGCGTTGTCGGAAAAGAGCGAAGTCAAGACCGCTGGCGGCGTGGCCGGAGCCGTCGCCGGTAGGATCATGACGCCACCGGCGCCGAGGGGGTCGTTTCGGAATGTGAGAATCCTTGCCAGTCATTGCATCACGCCGCATTCGCGGCGGTTGATATCACTTATTCCCAGCGATCTTCTGCATCTCGTTTTCAGCGCCGGCCATAATATCCATGAACCGTCCGATCTGTCCCATCGCCAGGGCGACGGTCGCCTCGCTCCTCGCGACGGAGTCGCGCATGAACTTGGCGGCCTCGGCAAGTTGTTCCTCCGCCTGTCGCCGCCGATCCTGATCTCCATATTCAAAGCTGGCTCGCGCGGCACCGAGGCGCTCGCGATTGATCTCACGTCGCGCGTCGGAGGCAAGGATGCGAGCTCGAATCCCGCTAAGCTCATCGTTGATGGGGCCTGCGGCGGCGTCCTGCCTTTGCCGAAGCATCCGCTCGAAAATCTCCCGGCGATCGCGCGGACTGATGAAGTTGCCCTCTCCGCGAAGCCGCGCCACCTCGACCGCAGTGTCCCGTAGCGCCTGCTGCCGCGTGAATGCGCCCCCGCCTTGAATGTTGCGCAGTTGGCTCTCAAGCACGCCGGCTCGCCGAAGGGCGGACATCCTGGCATGCATGGTCAAGCGATAAGGCGACGGAATGACGGTCGACGTGTCTCGAGGGTCGGTCGGCACCTGCGCTGGGAACTCCTCGCGGAAGCGATCGTAGGCATCTTTGGCCCGGCTCTTGCCGCCGAAGATTCCGCCACTCAGAATTTTTTCACCACTCTGCCGAAGTCCCCCAAAGAATCCGCTCGCGCCACCGCTCGTAGGTCCGAATGCTGAGAGCTGCGCCGCAACCGCCGCCGCCAGCAGGGGATTGCTGGGGAGTGGCGCTAGCGCAACAGGTCCGGGGCCGACGTTGTTCTGCCCGGTGATGTAGTCGAGGCCTCTGCCGATGCCCCTCCAGAATTGGTTCCATGCCGTGCCCATGCCCTTGGCTGCAGCCCCGAGTATTGTGGGCTGATCTGCGGGAACAACATCCGCTTCCGCATCGCCGAACACACTCGGCAGCTTGTCCTTCAGCCAGACGCGAAAATCGACAAACACGTCCTTCAGAAATCCGGCACCTTCCAGCATCGCGCTCTTCAAGTCGCCGATGAAAGGACCGAAGACATCCTTCATCGCCTGGGGAAGGTAGGTGAGCGTGTCAACGACCTCGGTGAACGCCGTCTTTGCGATGGCCGGGAATCGGTCCAGCGCTTCTCCCGCCTTTTGCTTGAAGCCCTCCCATAGATCGCCGACCTGCCCCTTGAGATTGTTGAAGCCGGCGATGAGCAGACCGCCGATCGTCCCGATGCCCTTGAGCAGGCCCCCGAAGATACCGCGCCCCAGCGCTTCTCCGGCATCCAACAGCCCACCCTTAATGATGCCGAAGATGCCACCGCTCTGGCCCTTGCCGAAGATGAGCTCGCTGAGCGAGCCGCCGCCCTGCAGGTGGTTGG
>CAUJKI010000632.1 GCA_963205015.1 Pseudomonadota bacterium | reverse complement strand
GTTCCACCGGCTGCGGGGAGGGCTCGAGCCTTGCTCCGTGTGCCTTGCCGGCGGGCGGCTGCCGTGCAGCCGGTCGTCTCTTCGCCTTCGTCTCCGCGCTCGCGGGCCGGTACTAGCGTGCCGGCGCCGCGGCAACCTTCGCCCCGGCCTGAGCGAGCGCCGTGCGCTCCTGGATCTCGCGGACCTTGTTGCGGTCACGGGCCTTCACGGCCTCGGCCCACTCGTTGAAGACGGCGTCGTTCACGACACGAACCGCGATCGGCATGAAGGCATGGTCCTTGCCGCAAAGCTCCGAACATTGGCCGTAGTAGACGCCTTCCTTGCGAGCCCGGAACCACGTTGCCGTAATGCGGCCAGGGACGGCGTCGACCTTCGAGCCGAAGGCCGGGACCGTCCAGTTGTGGATGACGTCGCTCGCCGTCACGAGGACGTGCACGACCTTGTTGACCGGCACGAAGATCTCGTTGTTCACCGAAAGGAGGCGCGGCGCCGGGATGCCCTTCTTGATCAGGGCCTGACGCTCCTCGTCATTCAGCATGACGGAGGTGAAGCTGAAGCCGCCGTGATCGGGATAGGCGTGCGTCCAGTTCCACTGGTTGCCCGTCGCTTTGATCGTGAGGTCGGGTTTCGGAAAGTCGTACTGTGCGTAGAGAAGCTTGAACGAGGGGACGGCGATGACCAGCAGGACCAGCACCGGGATGACGGTCCAGGCCACCTCGAGGAGCTGGTTGTGCGTGGTACCCGAAGGCGTCGGGTTCCGCTTCTCGCTGAATTTGTACATGACGTAGATCATCAGCACGAGCACGAAGGCCGCGATGCCGATGATGATCGGGTTGACCAGAACGTCGTGGAACCAGTGGATTGCGTCGCCGATCTCGGTGACGGGTGCCTGGAGGCCCATCTGCCAGTGCATCGGCTGGCCCGTCGTCTGCGCAAGGGCGCCCGTCGCGAACGCCGCGCTGCCGGCCCATGCTGCGAGCTTGGCCACCCACCCGAAGCCGCCTCGACCGTTTCTCATTCCCATCCGCTCCCAGCCTCGTCCCGGCGCCTTGCGCAGGCCCCCGGTCGCCCTCAATCCGACAAATCCATCGCCCGTCGCGACCACGTTATAGCCGCACATTGGAAGGTCTCAAGGGTGCAAACTAGCGCAGCACCCATGGCAGCGCACCAATTTGCACGGAATTCGGTCAGGCCGCCTGCCGTTGCCGTCCCGGCAAATCGGCAGACGTTCGCATTCCGTGCATGGTGCTTACCGAGTGCGCGCGAGCGAAGCGAGATGGGCGTTGGCGGCGCTGCTGCGGCATTTCGCGGCACGCCATGGTTTGTCACGGGCCTGATCCAGGTCCGCGAGCGGTGGCTCAGGTCCGGGCTCGGAGCACGATGGCGGCGACGGCTGAGCGCAGCTCGGCGAGGCCGCGCTTTTTCTCCGAGGACGTGGCCAGCACCTCGGACATGGCCGCGGGATGGGTGGCGATTTCTTTCTGCGTTGCAGCAATCACGTGCGCGAGGGCGCTCGGTGTCAGCTTGTCGACCTTCGTCAGCACGATCTGGAAGGAGACGGCGGCGGCATCGAGGAGCTCCATGATCTCGCGATCGACGGGCTTGAGACCGTGGCGAGCATCGACGAGCAGGAAGCAGCGCCCGAGATTCGGCCGCCCGCGCAGGTAGTCGCGCACAAGCGCGGTCCAGGCTTCGACCATGGCCTTGGGCGCCTTGGCATAGCCGTAGCCCGGCATGTCGACGAGGTAGAAAGGCGGCTCGGGGCGCTCTGGGCCGAAATAGTTCAGCGCCTGCGTGCGGCCGGGCGTGTTCGAGGCCCGCGCGAGCCCATGCTGGTCGAGGAGGGCATTGATCAGCGTCGACTTGCCGACATTGGAGCGCCCCGCGAAGGCGACTTCCGGCCGGTCGGCGTCGGGCAGCGCCTCGAGCGCGGGCACGCTTCTCAGGAAAATCCAGTGACCGCGGAAGAGGCGGTCACCGGCCTCGTCGATGGGGAGCGCGCCGGTCACTTCTTGTTATCGGCGCGCCGCGCCGACAGAAACTTCTCGATGCCGAGGTTCTTCCAGAGGTGCACCTCGGTGTTGTTCTTGCGCATGATGGCGTACTGCTGGATCAGCGAGAGCACGTTGTTCCAGGCCCAGTAGATCACGAGGCCGGCCGGGAAGGCGGCGAGCAGGAAGGTGAAGAGCACCGGCATCCAGTTGAAGATCTTCTGCTGGATCGGGTCGGGCTGCTGCGGGTTGAGCTGCATCTGGACCCACATCGTGATGCCCATGATAATCGGCCAGACGCCGACGTGCAGGAACTGCGGCACGGCGTAGGGCAGCAGGCCGAAGAGATTGAAGAGCGAGGTCGGGTCGGGTGCCGAGAGATCCTTGATCCAGCCGTAGAAGGGCGCATGGCGCATGTCGATGGTTACGAACAGCACCTTGTAGAGCGCGAAGAAGACCGGGATCTGCAGCAGGATCGGCAGGCAGCCCGCGAGCGGATTGATCTTCTCCTTCTTGTAGAGCCCCATCAGCTCCTGCTGCTGCTTGGTGCGGTCGTCCGCGTAGCGCTCGCGCAGCTTCTCCATCTCCGGCTGCAGCTTCTTCATCTTCGCCATGGACTCGTAGGACTTGTTGGCGAGCGGGAAGAAGACCGCCTTGACGAGCACCGTCGTCGCCAGGATCGCGAGGCCGAAGTTGGCCGTCAGCCCGAGGCTCGCGAACCAGCCGGCGAGGAAATGGATCAGCTTGAACAGCGGCTTGGTGATGAAGTGGAACCAGCCCCAGTCGACCAGCAGGTCGAAGCGCTTGATCTTGAGGCTCTCTTCATAGCCGTTGATCGTGTAGACCTCTTTGGCGCCCGCGAAGAGATGGCCCTCGGTCGCCGCTGCCGCTCCGGGAGCGACCGTCACCGCGGCGGCGAGATAGTCGGTCTGGAAGGCTTCGCGCTGGCCGGGAGTCCCCTGGATGCCGAGGAAGCTCGCTCGATATTCGCTCGTCTGACTGGGAATGACGGCGGCTGCCCAATACTTGTCGGTGATGCCGAGCCAGCCGCC
>CAUJKI010000631.1 GCA_963205015.1 Pseudomonadota bacterium | reverse complement strand
GCCTGGCGCGCGCGCTCGGCCTCGGCCGCAAGCGCAGTGAACTCGTCAAGCGTGAAACCGGTGGCGGCGAGGATCTTGGAGATGCTCTCCGTGCTCGGCCAGCGCGGACGACCTTCCGGCGTGAAGCGCTTCGACGGGTTGAAGGCCGTTGGATCGAGGCCGGCGAGGCGTGCGAGGCCGGACGGTGACAGGTCCTTGTGGCGCGCGAGCGCGTCGATCGCATTCCAGATCCACTCATGGGTCAGGATCGATGACGTCGGACTCATTACAACACGCCTCGGGGGCTTGCCATGCGGGTTTCCGGGGCGCCTGCCGTCATTTGGGCCCGCTGGTTACGAGGCGCATGTCGACAAGCGGATGTAAGTTCGCGAAAAGCAAGACACGTGCCGCTGAACCTGCATCATGCGGTCGATCCATGCGTTAAGAGACAGGAGATCTTTGCGCGGATGGTTTACGAGCCGATACTGATCTACAAAATCTGTACTGAGAATGAATGGCGTCAACTGCTGGAAAAGGGGAGGTTTTCTGGCTCTGCGGACGACCTCAGGGACGGTTTCGTCCACCTCAGCGCCGCCGCTCAGGTTGCGCGTACGGCCGCCAAGTTCTTTGCCCGCCGCAGCGATCTCGTGCTACTCGCCATTAACCCTGAGAGGCTCGGCGACGCACTCCGCTGGGAAACCACCCCGAGCGGAAGCGTCTACCCTCACCTCTATGCGCCCCTGCCCCTCGATGCGGTCGCGACGGCCACGCCTCTGACACTCGCAGCCGACGGTCGCCACATCCTGCCCCCGGAGCTTGGCTGATGCTGAACGCCCTCATGCATCTCGCGCGGCCGGCCCTCCTCGCGCTCGATCCCGAAACTGCTCATGAGACGACGCTCCGGGCGCTCGAGAAAGGTCTCTACCCAGCCGACCGCACAGGTGATCCGCCGACGCTCGCCACGCGCCTCGGCGATCTAGGCCTCGCCAATCCGATCGCGATCGCGGCTGGCTTCGACAAGGACGCGCGCGTTCCCGATGCCGTGCTCGGCCTTGGCTGCGGCTTTGCGGAAATCGGTACGGTCACGCCACTCGCACAGCCCGGCAATCCGCGCCCGCGCATCTTCCGGCTCATCAGCGAGCGCGGCGTGATCAACCGCCTCGGCTTCAACAATGGCGGCCACGAAGCCGCCCTCCGGCGGCTCAGGGCGCGCGCGCAACGCGGCGGCATCGTCGGCGTGAACATCGGCGCCAACAAGGACACGGCCGACCGTACAGGCGACTACGTCAAGGGCATCGTCACGTTCTACGACGTCGCGAGCTATTTCACGGTCAACATCTCCTCGCCCAACACGCCGGGTCTGCGCGATCTGCAAGCACCGGCGGCGCTCGACGAGTTGCTGGGACGCGTCATGGAAGCTCGTGCGCAGCAGACGTCCGCCGGCAAGCCGCGTCGGCCGATCGTCGTCAAGATCGCGCCGGATGTCGCGGAGGAGGATGTCCCGGCCATCGCCGAGCGGCTCATGGCGCACAAGGTCGATGCCATCGCCGTATCGAACACGACGCTCGCTCGTCCCGGCGTCGGCCACGACCCCACCTCGAAGGAAGCCGGCGGACTTTCCGGCCGGCCGCTCTTCCACCGCGCGACGGCCATGCTGGCGCGCGTCCATCAGGCGACGGGTGGCGCTGTACCCCTGATCGGCATCGGCGGCATCGACAGTCCCGAAACGGCCCTTCAGAAGATGGAAGCCGGCGCATCGCTGCTCCAGCTTTATACGGGCCTCATCTACGAAGGTCCGAGCCTGATCGGCCGCATCAAGCAGTACCTCGATGCGACGTGTCGCGCGCGTGGCCTCCAGAACATCTCCGGGATCGTCGGCACGCGCGCCGCGGAATGGGCCGCAAAGCCGCTCGACGGCTGAGGCCTATACGCGCCACTCAGCGGCGGCCATTGTCCTCTTTCCGTGAGATCAAGCCGAACAGACGGGCGATCAGCCATATGGGAATGACGACCACCGCGCCAACGAGGAAATAGCGGAAGATCGTCTCGACGAAGCCGAAGCCGAGGTCCGAAAGACGCTGCATCAGGCGCCGAATGAACTCGAGGATCTCATCCGGCCGGATATTGAGAGCCGAGAGCACGATCCCGACGACGATCGAGATCACGACGAGCCGGATAATCACGGCGGCTGGATTTCCGCCAAACAGGCTATTGCGGTCCATTCGGGTTCTCCGGCACCTCAGGGAACGTCGGCTTCTGAAGGGCGGCCAGCGGACACATCTAACGTGCCGAACTCCCGAGGCAAGTATAAATCCTCCCCCGACGGAAGGCCGCGCCACACGTGCTTGCACCGCACGCGACCGCCGGTTTTGTCCGCCCTCGCCCCTCGGGACCTGTCGCCGAACCCCCACCGGCTCAAAAGACGCTGAAAAATCGCCTGCTGCGACAGCAATTTGCTTGTTCCGGGCAAACCTTTGTGGCAGGGAACAGCCAGTCGGGCGCAGGGGATCGCATACATTGATCCCTTTTCATCGACCCAGGTGCCGTTTGTTTAACTCGTTGAACGAGTAGCCCCGCTTCCCCCTGCGCTCAAGTGAATCGCCGCCGTTTCCGCGGGAAGCCGCGGCGTGACCGAACGCAGTGACGGAGGTTCTTGTTGCACCCTACGACCTTTGCTGAGCTCGGGCTCAGCAACAAAGTGCTCGCCGCCATCGAGGCCGCGGGCTACCCCTCGCCGACGCCGATCCAAGCGCAGGCCATTCCCATCGCCGTCACTGGCCGAGATGTGCTCGGGATCGCACAGACCGGCACCGGCAAAACGGCTTCGTTCGTCCTGCCGATGATCACGCGCCTCGAAGCGGGACGCGCGCGGGCGCGCATGCCGCGTTCGCTCATCCTTGCGCCGACGCGTGAGCTTGCCGCCCAGGTGGCACAGAGCTTCGATAAATACGGCGTCAATCACAAGCTCACCGTCGCGCTGCTGATCGGCGGTGTTTCGATGGACGATCAGGTGCGCAAGCTCGACCGCGGCGTCGACGTACTGATCGCGACACCTGGGCGTCTGCTCGATCACTTCTCGCGTGGCCGCGTCATGCTCATGGGCGTCGAGATCCTGGTGATCGACGAGGCCGACCGGATGCTCGACATGGGCTTCATCCCGGACATCGAGAAGATCTGCAAGCTGCTGCCTCCGCGCCGCCAGACACTCTTCTTCTCCGCGACCATGCCGGCCGAGATCACGCGCCTCGTCGATCAGTTCCTCAAGGATCCGGTGCGCATCGAGGTGGCTCGCCCGGCCACCACCGCGAAGACCATCACCCAGAGCTTCAAGTTCTGCCCGACGATCGACGACCGCGAGAAGCGCGCGATACTGCGGGATCTGCTTCGCGAGCTCGACGTCAAGAACGCGATCATCTTCTGCAATCGCAAGCGCGATGTCGCGATCCTGCTGAAGTCGCTGTTGAAGCACGGCTTCAGCGCCGGTGCGATCCACGGCGATCTCGATCAATCGACCCGCATGGCGACGCTCGATGCCTTCCGAGAGGGGCGTATCCAGCTTCTCGCCGCATCCGACGTCGCAGCCCGCGGCCTCGACATCCCCGACGTCAGCCATGTGTTCAACTACGATGTCCCCTGGCAGGCCGACGACTACGTGCACCGCATCGGGCGCACGGGCCGCGCCGGCAAGCAGGGCAACTCGGTTACCATTGTCACGCCTGACGATATCAAGGCACTCACGGCCATCACCAAGCTCACCGACGATCAACCCCTGTGGCTGGGTGAGGCACCCGACGAGGCGACCATCGCCGACGGCATGAAGCGCCGCGGCCGTGGCCGTCGCGGTGCCAGCAGCAGCGATCGTGGCGGGCGCGATGCACGCCGCGGATCAGGCGAGCGCCGGCCGGAGCAGCGTGGCCGCGGGCGCGGCCAGCGTTCGCCGCGCGAGGCCGACGCCAGCGCAGGTACCAATGCCGAGACGACGCTCGCATCTCAGCGACCGCAACCCGAGGAGCGCGTTCGCGCGCCGCACAACGATGAGCCCCGCGATAGCCAGCGTGACGAGCGGCGCGAGGGACGTCGGAAGAGTGGACGCGGCGAGCGTGATACTTCACGCCCGGCACAACAGCCGAGCCGCGCACGCCAGGATGCGGCGTCACACAAGGACAAGGAGCAGGCGGCGCCGCGCAAGAGCGAGCCGCGCGAACGCGATCCCATGCCATTCGGACTCGACGAGAATGTACCCGCATTCCTGCGCCGACCGGTGCGGATCGCCGGCCGCTGAACTTTTCTTATCGCGGACTGCTGGAGAAGGTGCAGCCACCTTCTGATGTTCGAGGGCACATCTGCGGTCACGGACGACGCGACGGCTCTCACGCCTCGCGGTTGCAAACAAAAAAAGCCGCGTCACCGCGGCTTTTTTCGTGTGTCAGCGCAAAAGCGATCAGATCGCTTCCTTGAGCTCCTTGGCGGCGCGGAAGGCAACCTTCTTGCTGGCCTTGATCTTGATGGCCTCGCCGGTCGCGGGATTGCGCCCCATGCGGGCCGGACGCTTGCGCACCTGGAGGATGCCGAGACCGGCAAGACGGATACGCGAGCCTTTCTTGAGGTGCTTGGTGATCAGCTCGACTGTCTGCGAGAGGATCTCGACACCCTGCTTCTTCGGCAGCTCATGCGCCTCGGCGAGCGCCGTTCCCAGATCACGCAGTGTAACGGTCACTACCTTCGCAGGTGCGGATTTCGCACCCTTGCTCGCCGGTTTCATCGCCATCTTTGCCTCCTAGGTTTCACTTCTGTTTCGCGTGCAAAGCACCGTTTAACGTCTCCGGCCGGACTTCAGACGCTCGCCTGCCCCGCAATTGGGGCAGCCGTACAGCGGGCCCCGGCCGCATTTGCGAACTGCGCCGATGAATGTCCCGTCCAACCTTCCTCTCGTCGCCGGGACCTGTCGAAGTGAGAGCACTTCCTACCCCACCCGTTCGATCCTGACTGCGAAGAGCTGGATCGCACCGCGTTCCACGACTCACTCGCAGGCAGCCGGATAACGCATGTTAGTGACGATGGGAAAGCAAAAACAGCACAAAAATAGGGGTTTTCGGCACTTCTTGGTCGATTTGCCGCGCTCGCAGCAGATCCAGAGGCGAAGCACACACGCCTCGAACAGGCGGCGCGCAGTAAAACAGCGCGCGCACGCATGAGCACATTCGCCGGGGAAAGGCGCATCTGGCGTTCGCCCCACCATCCCCGCAGAAGCGGCTCGAGCGGGGCTCCACGTCCGACAGCGGCGAGGCGGAGGTTGTTGACACGTTCGGCGGCTGTCTCTAAACCAGCCGCGACCCACGGGGTCACCTTTGGGGCCGTAGCTCAGATGGGAGAGCGCTGCAATCGCACTGCAGAGGTCAGGGGTTCGATTCCCCTCGGCTCCACCAAAGGAATTTCTCTAACAAATTGCGAGCGCTTAAGTTTTCTGATTTGCCTTCGAGAGCGATACTATAAATCGCTCCACGTTTTCCCTGTCCAGAAATGAATTCGCACCAGCGCAGGCAAGCGCGTCGCGAAACTACGCCGCTGGCAGATACGGGCCAAACAGCTTGGGCTTGGCGTCGTCATCCGCCGAGCACTCTCCTGGCTCCCGCCATGGGACATACGTCTGCGCATCCCGAGCGCTTGGTAATGACGCGCTGAAGACACACCCAGACACTGGCGACATCCCTCGGCGACTGATCCCTGCAAGCAACAGCGCTCGCAGCCAGCGTTCTCGATCCCATTGGAGACACCCACAGCGAAGCCGCAAGTAGGCACTGATCTGTGGTGACGCTGGATCTTTACATGCCTCCCGTCGTTAGCTGTTGGATCAGCGCGAGCCTGACGACCGCGACCCCATCGACGTGCCCATTCTGCAAAGCACCATGTTCAGGGCTCTTCACGCTTGCCTTCAGGTAATACCCCGATGGCCGCATATTCGAGCCGATGCGACGATCTTCATGAGCAACTGAACGTCGACTCCCGATTGGAGGTGCTTGTGATGTTACTCGAAGCACCTCAATCCATCTCGCGCGACGCGTCGAGCACGCAGCATCCGGACATGGTCTGGATCCCTGGCGATACGTTCCGCATGGGCTCGGACCGGCACTACCCCGAGGAGGCGCCAGCACACGACGTCTCGGTCGGCGGCTTCTGGATCGATCGCACGCCGGTCACCAATCGCGAGTTTCGCCGGTTCGTGAATGCGACAGGATACATCACGTTCGCCGAGCTCAAGCCCAAGGCCGAGGATTATCCCGGCGCCTTGCCCGAGATGCTGAAAGCAGGATCGCTGGTCTTCACGCCTCCGAAACAGCCGGTCGATCTCAGGGACTGGAGCCAATGGTGGCGCTTCAAGTTCGGTGCCAACTGGCGGCGACCGTATGGACCGCGCTCGACTAATAGCGGCCTCGACGCGCACCCGGTAGTGCACATTGCGTACTGTGACGCCGAGGCTTACGCGCACTGGGTCGGAAAGGAACTGCCGACGGAGGCCGAATGGGAGTTCGCCGCACGCGGTGGTCTCGACGGCACGGAGTTCGCCTGGGGTGATGAGCTCATGCCGGGCGGCCGCCTCATGGCGAATACATGGCAGGGCGAGTTCCCGAGACAGAATCTCGAGATGGATGGCTATGCCCGTACGTCGCCAGTGACGGCATTCCCGTCGAACGGCTATGGCGTCTACGACATGATCGGCAATGTCTGGGAGTGGACGGCCGACTGGTGGTCGACACGCCACGAGGCCGATGCGCCGAAGGCATGCTGCGTTCCGAGAAATCCACGGGGTGGGCCGGAAGCCGCGAGCTACGACCCGTGCCAGCCGAACATCAACATACCCCGCAAGGTTCTCAAGGGCGGCTCGCACCTCTGCGCGCCGAACTACTGCCGCCGCTATCGCCCGGCGGCGCGTCACGCGGAGGCGATCGACACATCAACCAGTCATGTCGGGTTCCGTTGCGTGGTGCGCGAGCGAGCCACGTGAGCAGACATCGGCAACGAGTCACAAGGGCAAGCAGGCGAGCATGTCGGACGCCACAGTCTCAAAAAGCGCGCAGATCCTGGCTTCTGTCGCCGGCCTTCTGCTGGTGGTCTTGAGCCTTTGGGGCTTGCTGAAGCACGGCGCGTCCTTGGATGTGTACAAGCGCATGTGGCAACACATTGCGGAGCGGCCCGGCGGCCCGATGTCCTTCCGCTTCATTCTTCAGCCAACGATGGCATTCCTCGCCGCGCTCCACGACGGCATCAAGGACGCGCGCACTGGTCGGGAACCCTATCTGCACAAGCTGCTGACGAGGCCGCACCATCTCGGTGAAAACCTGAGCGAGGCACTGCAAGCGACGGCGCGTATCGTCCTTCTGGCGCTCGGCATGGACACGATCTACCAGGCCACCGTGCTCAAAACCTTCTATCCCGGCGAGATGGTCTTGGTGGCGCTGCTTCTCGCGCTGCTTCCCTACATTCTGCTGCGCGGTCCCATTTCCCGCATCGCGCGTCGCTGGTTCGCCGCGAAGAACTCATCACCAGCGGCGGGAGGCTGATGTGAAGACATCTGCGCGCACAGCCGTACCGCAGACGAGCACAGGTACCGCCCACACGAATGCATCAAACGCGAGGGACCGTTCGCGCGAGCTAGATGCGCCTGAACGACAGCATGTTCATGGCGCGCGCCATGGAGGCGAACGGCTTGCTGCACTCAGCGTGATAGAGCCCGCTGAGGCCACGGAAGCCATGCGGATCGTTCGGAAAGTCGACGCGCACGCTCTTTTGCTCGGAAGTGATCGGTCGATTGCAGTGTTTGCACCACGGATCGTTCGAGCCATCCCCCCACCTGGGATCGAAGTCCAAGAAATCCTCCGGCTTTGGTCAAAGGTCAGCTCACGGTCGCATGGCTACCGGACGTGGCAAAGGAAAATTCGATGCACTGATGAGCTGGACTAAATCCCGTAAAATCAAAGCGATATCAGGAGCGGAACATGGCGACTTCGAAGAAAGGCGGCCAGAATGGGGCTGGAGGACAGAAGCCCAACATCCTGGTTATCTGGGGCGACGATATCGGGCAGTCCAACCTGAGCTGCTACACGCGCGGGCTGATGGGCTATCACACGCCCAACATAGATCGGATCGCGAAAGAGGGTGTGCTTTTCACCGACTCTTACGGCGAGCAGTCCTGCACGGCCGGCCGCTCCTCCTTCATTACCGGCCAGAGCGTCTACCGCACCGGCCTCTCAAAGGTCGGCATCCCTGCCGCACCGATCGGGATGAACGAGAAGCTCGTTACGATCGCTGCACTCCTCAAGGAGCAGGGCTACGCGACTGGTCAGTTCGGCAAGAACCATCTCGGCGATCTCAATCACATGCTGCCGACCAATCACGGCTTCGATGAGTTCTTCGGCAACCTCTATCACCTCAACGCCGAGGAAGAACCGGAGATGTACGACTATCCGCCGGAGAAAGACTTCCCCAATTTCAAGAAGAACTTCGGTCCGCGCGGCGTCATCCATTCGTGGGCGACGGACAAGGATGACACCACCGTTATGGAGCGGTGGGGCAAGGTCGGAAAGCAGAAGATCGAGGATACCGGACCGCTCAACCGTGCGCGCATGGACTCCGTCGATGACGAGTTCGTCGCCGCGGCCAAGGAGTTCATCAAGCGCCAGCACAAGAGCGGCACGCCTTTCTTCGTCTGGCTCAACACCACGCACATGCACTTCATCACGCACACGAAGAAGAAGAGCATGGGGCAGGCGGGGCGCTGGCAGTCGCCCTATCACGACACGATGATCGATCACGACAAGAACGTGGGCGAGATGCTCGATCTCCTCGACGAGCTCGGCCTCGCGGAAGATACGCTGGTCGTGTACTCCACCGATAATGGGCCGCACCGCAACACCTGGCCGGATGGCGGCACGACTCCCTTCCGCAGCGAGAAAAATACGAACTGGGAAGGCGCCTTCCGCGTGCCGCAGCTCGCAAGGTGGCCCGGCAAGATCGAGGCGGGCTCAGTCGTCAATGGCATCGTGCAGCACCACGATTGGCTACCGACATTCCTCGCCGCCGCCGGCGCACCGGACATCGTCGAGAAGCTGAATTCTGGATACACAGCAATCGGCCGAACCTACATGAACCACGTCGATGGCGTGAACCTCCTGCCGTATCTGATGGGCGAGGTGAAGGAGTGTCCGCGTCAGGCCTTCTTCTATTTCAGCGACGACGGCGATGTGCTCGGCGTACGTTACGACAACTGGAAGATCATCTTCATGGAGCAGCGTCTCGAGGGTACGCTCGGCGTGTGGGCGGAGCCCTTCGTGCATCTGCGTCTGCCAAAGGTCATCAACCTGCGCACGGATCCTTACGAGTTCGCCCCCATCACGTCGAACTCGTACTACGACTGGATGATCCATCACGCCTACATCATCTTTTCGGCGCAGATACTCATGCAGAAGTTCGTCGAGACCTTCACGAACTTCCCTGCGGTGCAGAGACCGAACACCTTCACGGTGGACGATGCCCTGAGGAAGATGAGCGAGACCGCCAGCGGCGACTGAGCGCGCACCGGGCGGCGCGCGTGCGCCGCCCGGATGCCTTCTCGAGTGGAGGGCGCCATGCCGAATTGGCGCAGTCTGATGACAGGGCTATTTGCGGTGATCTTCTCCGCGGGGGCAGTCATGGCCGAGACCGATCCACTTCCTTCCTGGAAGGATGGCGCCATCAAGAAGTCGATCACCGATTTCGTCGCGCACGCGACGACAGAGGGCCCCGACTTCGTCCCGGCGCCCGAGCGCATTGCCGTCTTCGACAACGACGGCACACTGTGGATGGAGCAGCCATTCTATTTCCAGCTCGGCTTCGCTTTCGACCGCATCAAGACCCTGGCGCCGCATCATCCGGAATGGAAGGACAGGCAGCCGTTCAAAGGCCTGATCGAAGGTGATTTGAAGTCCGCGCTTGCGACCGGCGAGAAAGGGCTTCTGGAGGTCCTGGCGACCACCCATGCCGGCATGACGACGGACGACTTTCGCAGAACGGTCGTCGACTGGACCCAGAGCGCACATCATCCGCGCTTCAAGCGGCCATATATCGAACTCGTCTATCAGCCGATGCTCGAGCTGATGCGCCATCTGCGCACGAATGGCTTCAAGACATTCATCGTATCGGGGGGCGGCGTCGAATTCATGCGCGTGTTCGCCGAACAGGTGTACGATATTCCATCGGAACAGGTTGTGGGTTCCTCCGGCGTCGTGAAATTCCAGCGCGCCGCCAATGGCAGCATCAAACTCATCAAGGAAGCGAAAGTCGAGTTCATCGACGATAACGACGGCAAGCCCGTCGGCATCAACCGCTTCATCGGCCGGCGCCCCATCTTCGCCTTCGGCAATTCGGATGGCGATCACGCCATGCTCCAGTACACGGCAGCGGGTGCTGGGCCGCGCTTCCTGGGTCTCGTGCATCATACCGACGCCGAGCGCGAGTATGCCTATGACCGTCAGTCCCATATAGGCAAGCTCGACAAGGCGCTGGACGAGGCCCGGGAGCGCGGCTGGACTGTCGTCGACATGAAGCGGGATTGGAAGGTGGTGTTTCCGCACCAGACGCGGCCGGCAAACTAGAGAGCCACGTCATGATCGATGTCTTCGCCTGGATTGTCCTGATCGTCCTCCTGGGAATTGTGGTCGCCGTGATCGTCATGCTCGGCGCCCTTCCCGGTCACATAGCCCACAGGCGCGGGCATCCGTGGGCCGAGGCCGTGCAGGTCGGCGGCTGGGCCACGCTGTTATGCGGCTTCATTCTATGGCCACTTGTGCTGATCTGGGCCTACGTCGATGTGCCCGCGAAAAGCGGGCGAGCCTCATGATCATTTTCCTGCTCGCCTGCTATATCGCGGTGCTTGCGCTCTTCGTCTGGCTCAAGTTCATCCCGCTCAACACATTCTGGAAGATCTCACCGCTCATCGTTCTTCTTCTCTTGAACATCGGCTTATTTATTCCGATGGGCTGGGGCGCTCCTCAGGGGACGGCGCTGGTCGGGCGATACTCCGTCGCGATCGTGCCGGAAGTCGCGGGCCAGGTTGCGGAGGTACCTGTCGAGCCGAATAAGCCCTTGAAGGAAGGCGACGTGCTCTTCCGCATCGATCCAACGCCCTACGACGCGCAGGTGCGGGCCATTGCTGCGCAGCTCAAGCTTCACGAGACGCGGCTTACTCAGATGGCGCAGTTGCAGAGCACGGGGACCGGCCGGGCTTTTGACGTGGAGCAACGCCAGTCGGAGGTCGACCAGCTCAAAGCGCAGCTCGATGGAGCCAGGTGGAACCTGGCGAAGACTGTCGTGCGCGCTCCAGCAGACGGCTACGTCACCAACGTCGCTTTACGCAAGGGCGCGCGCGTCGCAAATCTCCCATTGTCGCCGGTTATGGCTTTCATCGACACGTCCGAGACAATGGTGGGCGTGACCATCCCGCAAATATTTGCGCGGTACGTGCAGCCAGGTCAGACCGTCGAGATCGCTTTCCGGTTCAAGCCTGGCCGAATCTACACCGGTAGGGTCGAAACGGTGCTGCAGGCGATCTCGACCGGCCAAGCACAGACATCGGGAACCGCAGTGACTCCGGCTATCGTCTCCTCGCCCTTTGTTGTCCGCGTGCGCTTGGACGATACGGAATTTGCGAACAGCCTGCCCGCAGGGGCAACCGGCACCGCCGCCATTTTTACGGATCGCGTGAAAGTCGCGCACATCATTCGCCGCGTCATCCTGCGGCAGATCTCGATCATCGACTACATCCTGCCGCTCTGAAGGCAGAGCTCCGCATCCCGGCGCCGGTTGCATGCACGGCCTGGAGCTATCCAAGCAGAATGTGCCAGCCTCGCTCCTGCCGCCTTTAGAACCGCAGCGTGCCTGTGGCCATCGTCATGCTGCCGTCCCACCTGTTCTCGACATTGAACTCGCGATAGTGACGGAGACTGAGGACCAATGGCGAGCCATCAACCAGGGTCGTGTAGCTGAGGCCGGCGCCGATAGCATCTACGGATCCCCTGAAGGGTCTTGCGGCGGAACCCGTATCATCGCTGATCTGGCGATAGTCATAGCCGACGAGGCCCAGCACGAACCCGGGCGCGCACTCGATGCCCAGCGCCCATTCGAGATGGAACTCATTGCCACTCTTGTAGTCGGTCGCGGTATTCTCAAAATTGAAGGTAAAGCCAAGCGTGGCGTTTGCCTGCAGCTTTGTCTGCGGATCGACCAGAGTGAACGCCCAACCGACGTCGACTCCAGGCCGATGAAGGCCGATGTTCGGCGCGAATCCCGAATCCCAGCGGCCAGTGGGGGCAACGGCCTGGAGATAAACCATGTGGGCGAAAGTACCCTGGTGCCAGCCCAGTTGGATCTTGGGAACAATATCGCCGAGTCCCCATCCATCGACGCTGCGCGAGGCCAGAACGGGACTGGTCACCGTCGCTTCCATATCGATGTGGCCGACCGGAATGGTGACGGAGAGGCCTAGATTGCCGCCGAGAAACGTCCGTTGAGGGACGTAGAGCAAATTCAGGGCGCTATTGAAAAAGTCGACCTTGGCACCGGCGCTGACGGTGACATTGCCGAAGTTGACGTCGACGTCGATCCTGCCCGAGTAGAAGCCGGACACTGCGGTGACGTAGGTTCCAGGCGGCGGCATCGCGCCGGCGCCGAACGCACTGCCGCCCAGGGCGTAACTGGAGAAACCGTACTCGGCAGCGTGAGCTCCCAGCGGAGTAGTGCCGATCGTCAGGAGCGCCAGAACCACACGTAGAGATGGCTTCGTGATGCGCATAACCTGCCTCGCATTAATGCAAGTGCGACGGCTTCCAAAAATAGCTGATTCGCGACTCTCGACAGTTGCAGATCTGCACTTGACAATATTAGTTACAGGGCTTTTGTTCAAAATAGGCCAAACTCAATAGTGCTGGTCTTCATGGAGTTTGAGTCGTTGTTTTACCGACGAAATGTATGGACGGCTCAGCGATCTCCAATATAGAAAATTTCTTTTGCCGGCGCGAGCAACAGGCGCGGACCAATATAATTTATACGGTCAGCGGAAATACACGACGCCCTCCGGAAAGGAACGCCAAGACGCGCAGCGGCCCACCCGGCACACTTACCGATCTGGAGCCGCAAGATCCAAGTCGACAGCAGCGGATCAGGCGCAGTAGTCCCAATAGCCGCGCGTCTGACTGGAGTTCGTCCAGTACCAGCAGAGATTGTCTGCTGGCGCCGCTGGAGCAATACCCGCGGCCGTGGCTACGAGGATCGTGCCGAGCGCGACACCTGCGACGACCGTTCCGTAGTAAGGGCGTCGCACCCAGGGCCGAACAGGCCGCACTACGCGTCGGTTTACTACATTGGTGCGGCGATTGACGTTCACATCGGTCCGTCGCCTCACGTCGGTCCGGCGATTGACGCTCGCAGTGGTTCGGCGGCGCACGTTCGTGCCATGGGCAGCTCGCACGTGTGTCCGGCGCGCGACGTGCCCGCCATGCGAGACACGTCCAGCTCGAGCGACACGCCGACCACCACCACCGCCACGCCTGACCTTCTCGACAAGACCGGGCGCGCCCGCCTTCTGCTGCGACGCCAAACCTGGTGGCGCTGGGAGCGAGATTGCGCGTGAGATGCCGAAGGCTCCGACAGCGAGGGCCACGGCGGCTCCCGCAAGAAGATACGCTCGGGACATTGCTCGATGCTCCTTGTTGCTCCGTCGACTGCATCAACCGAACGCGTTGCTGCGGCGGGCGCCTGTCCGGCATCGCTTTGTTCGCGCGCGCTCGGCCTCAGTCGTCAAGCATCGTAAAATCGGCATCCGAACCGAAACATCGGGAATCCCCTGAGTTGCTCTCTGGCGAACCACGAATCTGGTTTGTGAACGAGCCTTGCGCCCCGCGCAGCGTGGCTAGGATCCGCCACCGGCTTTGAGTGGCGCTCGTCGCGTGTTCTGGCCGAGATCAGAGATGCGACAGAGTGAGAATAACCAGACCTGCAATCAACCCAGCGACACCGAGGGCCAGGCGCCAAAGGGGAACGATCAACGTCTCGTCGAGCCAGATGCGCATGGCTAGCCCCCCTGCTGGTGCTCACTGCCGGCATACGTGCGCAGCTTCA
>CAUJKI010000630.1 GCA_963205015.1 Pseudomonadota bacterium | reverse complement strand
CTTCGACGGCATCGTCGCCACCATCATCGAGATGGACGCCCGCGACAGGCTCACGCTCCTCATGAGCCTCGCCGGACAGAACGTCACCCTCAAGCTCAATACCGCCAACGTAAGATCAGCCTGAACAAAAAACGCACCGCAGCCAACCGTCACATCGACGAGACGACGAACGTCCCGATGCCAGAAAACAGGGCGTCGGGTGAGAGGGCTATGGCCAATAGGGCCCTCTATGATATATCACTCGTCTATTAACGGGGTGGCGGCAAGCTGGGCCGACGGTACGATGCCGGCGGCCGCCGCAGCGGCACAAGAGGAAGAAGCGATGATCACCGAACGCCAGAAGCAATTCCGCGCCCAATACCGCGATCGCATCATGGGCTTCTACGACGGCTACCTGCACATCGCGATCATCTACGCAATGGGCGCCGCGGCCTTCTACATCTACCTCCAGCACATCCACGCGCCGACGTGGCTCGAGCTTCTCACGATCCCCGTCACGTTCCTCTTCACGAATGCCTTCGAGTGGCTCGTGCACAAGTACATCATGCACCGCCCGATCAACATCAAGGGCTTGCGATCGGTGTACGAGCGCCACACGCTGAACCATCACCAGTTCTTCACCGATGAGGAGATGCGCTTCCGCGATCACAAGGATTGGCGCGTCACCGTCTTCCCGCCGTACGCGCTCGTCGTCTTCATCCTGATGTCGATCCCGGGCGGCGTCATACTCGGCCACCTCTTCTCGCCGAATGTCGGCTGGCTCTTCATGTGCACGACAACAGGCATGTACCTGATCTACGAGTTCATGCACTTCTGCTGCCACGTGGACGAGAACTGGTTCGTGCGCAACTGCCCGTTCGTCAACACGCTGCGCCGCCACCACACCGCCCACCACAATGCGCGATTGATGATGGAAGTGAACATGAACCTCACTTTCCCGATCGCCGACTGGTTCTTCGGGACATCGGACCTGAAGCGCGGCCTCCTCGGACATATCTTCAACGGTTACGATACGACGCACCTCAAAAAGGATCTCAGGGGCACGCCGAAACGGCCGGACGAGGCTGCAGCAGCGGTCATGGGCAATTACTGAGCGAGCGGCGGCACACCATGCCAAACGACGTCAAGGCAATCGTATCGGTGGTGACGCTGCTGGCGGCACTGGCCTTCGCCTACTGGGAGTCGACCGTCGCAAACGCGGTGCCGGCATGGTTCGTTATCGGCTTCGCCGTATTCGCGGTCGTGGCGATGTGGATCTTCCCCGAAGCCGGTGTAAAAAAGGGTGACATGCCGCCCAAGAGGCAGCACTGAACCGTCGGGCGCTGGTGCGACACACGAAAGGCCCATGAGTTGTGGCTGGTCCTTTTGCGGGGCCAGCCTTATTCATGTGCTGCAGACGCATGAGAACCGGGCGACCCGGAGGCCTGAGCGGAGAACATGACGCGTGCATTGGTGACGACGAAGCCGGATCAGATCCCAGCAGGCAAATCGGAGACGCTCACAGAGCAAGCTTACAACCGGCTCGAGGAGATGATCGTCACCCTGAGGCTTGCCCCCGGCGCGGTGCTTTCGGAGCTGGCGCTCGCAACTGAGCTCGGTATCGGCCGCACACCCGTCCGCGAGGCCCTGCAGCGCCTCGCGCATGAGGGCCTGGTGCTCGTGCTGCCGCGCAAGGCCATCATCGTCACCGATACTGATCCGCGGCGGCAGTTGCTCGTCCTCGAGGTCCGCCGCGAGCTCGAACGCCTTCTTGCGCGCACCAGCGCGGAACGCGCGACGCCCGATGAGCGCGCCCGTTTTCTCGCCATTGCCGAGGGCATGGGCCAAGCTGCCGCGGCGAACGACGACATCGCCTTCATGCGGCTGGATCGCGAGATGAACGCGCTCCTGATCCAGGCCTCGCACAACGAGTACGCCTCGCGCTCCATGCGCTTTCTCAACGGCCATTCGCGGCGCTTCTGGTATCTTCACTACAAGGAGGCCGCCGATCTGCCGAAGTGCGCGCGCCTTCACGCCGAAGAGGCTCGCGCCATCGCCAAGGGAAACGTAGCGCGTGCCATGACGGCGACCGACAAGCTGCTCGACTACGTCGAGAGCTTCACACGTGCGACCGTCGGCATTCGCCGCTAGCGACACCTGGCGCAAGACTTTCCATCAACCGAGCTTGCTCCGGCCGTCTAGCGCAGCCGCGGGATCACTTCGCGCGCGAAAAGCTCCAGCGAGGCCTTGGCCTTGTCGGTGCCATACCAGGGCGGATAGTGCAGCATCAGCGAGCTGAGCCCTGTCTTGGCCTTGAGCTCCTCGATCCGCGCTATGACCGTCTTCGGCGATCCATGAATGATCGTGGAGCGCGCGAGCGTATCGTACTCGAGGGCATTCGCGACCGAGTCCTTGCCCTGCGAAACCTGTCCGAGATAGCCGGACTGGTGACCGCCGAAGAAATGCCCGAGGTGACGAAGCAGACCTTCCTCGCTGTCCTTCTTCGCCTGCGCGTCGCTCTCGGCCACATACACCCAGCGCGCAATATCGATTTGGCCGAAGGCCGGATTGGTGCGAGCTTCAGCACGCGCCTCGGCCAGATTGGCACGGTAGTGCGCGACCTGCTCCGCCAACGCATCGAAGGGCGTCAGCGTCGAGAGCATGAGACCGAAGCCGAGCTTGCCGGCGGCCCCGATGGAGCGGTCCGTGGCGCCGGCGAGATAGAGCGGCGGATAGGGCTTCTGCATGGGCTGCGGCAGCAGCTCGTAGTCGCCGTCGACGACGGCGGTAAAATATTTGCCTTTGCGGTTGGTCTTCGCGGTGCGGAAAAGGTCCTGCATGATCGCCAGCGCCTCGTCCTGCATATCGCGACGCACCTCGAAGTCGAGGCCGAAGCCGTCGAACTCGTACTTGCGATAGCCCGAGCCGAGGCCGAGCGCGACGCGCCCGCCGCTTAGGATGTCCACGAAATTGGCGTTCTCAACAACACGTACGGGGTTGGCGAGCGGCAGAGTGACGACGGCCATGCCGAGCCGGATACGCTTGGTAAGTGCCGCCAGATATGCGGCGTAGACCCACACGTCCGGCATGATCCCGTACTCGGTTGAGAAGTGATGCTCGGCGAGCCACGCGTAGTCGAAGCCGAGGCGATCGGCGGTGACGATCTCATCGGTGACGCGGGCATGGACGGCCTGATGCGGGTAAGGCTCACGGTCCTTGTGCGGATGAGAGGTGAACAGGATCCCGAATTCCATTTGTCCGTTCCTCGCTGACATCGTGCCGTTGTCGTTTCACCCTTCGCCGATCCCCTGCACGATGGCATCATCCCGTGTAGTGTTCCAGGGGCAGCAGAACCTGCCAGCCATGCGGCACGGAGGGAGCGAACGTGCAGTCGAACGACGTGGATATCGCCATCATCGGCGCCGGTATCGCGGGGATCGCGGCAGCGTACTACCTGGCAACCGAGCACAAGCGAACGCGCATCCTGATCCTCGACATGGGCCAGCCCATGGCTCTGACGTCGGCGGCATCGGGCGAAAACTATCGGAACTGGTGGCCGCACCCGACCATGACCGCGCTTACCGACCGGAGCATCGGCCTCATGGAGGACATCGCGACACGAACCGGCAACCGCTTTCACATGGCGCGACGCGGATATGTTCTGGCGACGCGCCGGAGCCGGCCCGAGGATCTCATCCGCCAGCTCGACGCGAGCTATGGCACAGCTCCAGAAGGCACGATCCGCATTCATGAGGGAAAGAGCGCAGCGAGCTACGAGCCGCCCGTCTCCGCAGACTGGGAGCAGGCGCCGAGCGGCGTCGACGTGCTGCTCGATCGCGCGATGATCCGCCAGCACTTCCCGGGCTTCGATCCCGAGATCGCCACCATTCTGCACGTCCGCCGCGCCGGAGACATCAGCGGTCAGCAGCTCGGGCAGTACATGCTCGAGGAGATGCGCGCCGCAGGGGGCCGCTTTCTCCAGGCGCGTGTCACGGCCATCACCACGGGCTCCCCGTTCGTCCTAGAGATCGAAAACAATGGCGCGCGCGAGACAGTGCGTGCCGATGTCATCATCAACGCCGCTGGCCCTTTCGCCGGGCACGTCTCTGCCCTTCACAGCGAGATCCTGCCGATCATCAACGTCCTGCAGCAGAAAATCGCCTTTCCCGATCAGCAAGGCGCGATCCCGCGGCAGATGCCTTTCTCGATCGACCTCGATGGCCAGTCCATCGAATGGACCGCCGAGGAGCGCGAAAGCCTTGCAGCCGATCCGAACCTCGCGCGCTTCCTCGATCCTATGCCCGGAAACATCCATTGCCGGCCCGATGGCGGCGAGCGCGGCACGTGGATCAAGCTCGGCTGGGCGTACAACAGCACGCCGAGCGCACCTGTGCTCGAGCCTGCTCTTGATCCCAACTTCCCGGAGATCGTCGTGCGCGGTGCGAGCCGGCTGCATCCGCGGCTCAAACCATACATCACCGCCATGCCACGCGAGCGCGTCCACTATGGCGGCTATTATCCCATGACGGCCGAGAACTGGCCCCTCATCGGACCGGCAAAGACGCCGGGCGTCTTCCTCATCACCGCTCTGTCGGGATACGGCACCATGGCGGCCTGCGCCGCCGGCGACATGTGCGCCCGCTGGGTTGCCGGCGCGGCGCCATCGACCCTCGCCAAACAAATGTCCTTCGCGCGATACGAGGATCAGGACCTCATGGCCGGCGCTGCGGGCACAGCGCACCGCGGGCATCTATAGGCGCCGTATTCGGATCGCGCTTAGGCTGCAGCAGCCTGATCTGCCCGCGTCACGTGCTGTGCGATGGCCTCCGCCACCTCGGCGGCGTGCGTTGCGATCATGAAATGCGCCGCGCCGGCAACGGTCCTTCGCGCGGCATTCGGAATGTGATCCGCCAGAAGCTCGTTGGCGCGTTGCACCGCGCGCGGGCTCGCGTCGCCCCAGAAGACGAGCGTCGGAATGCCGATCGCGACAAGCGGCTCCACCGCCTCGGGAAAGCTATAGCCGCACGACCAGTCGAGAATATTCACATGCGTCGTATCGACGGCATAGGCGCGCAATCGGGGCGGCCAGGAGGCACAGGTGCCGGCGCCGCCATAGAAGTCGATCATTTCCGCGACCGCATCCGGCTCGCTGCGCGCGAAGGCAGCAAAGTAGATGTCCGTCATCCGACGGAAGCACGCGAAGTGCTCGCCCTCGCCAGCATGACGAAGGAGGGGTGCTACGGGCGCCTCGATGATACTGAGGCTCGTGACGGGCACCCGATTGCGCAGCGCCGTCGCTAGCACCACGGAGCCACCAAAGGAGTGCCCGACGAGATGAACCGGGCCGCCAGCCCGCTGAATGACCGCTTCCAGCGCGTCAATCTCTGGATCGATCGTCGGCGCCTGCGGATCGCGCCGCTCCGCCGTACCACCGTAGCCGAGAAGGCTCGTGGTCACGCAGCGGAAGCGGCCGTTCCATGCGGCCATCATGGGACGCCACGCAGCGCCCGTACTGCACGAGCCAGGCACCAGTACGACCGTCGGCCCGGTGCCTGTCTCCTCGTAGTCGACGCGCCCGCGGGGATCCTCGATCATCGTGGCATCTCCTTTCGCGGGCGCGGGCGACTTTAGGCAGGAAACTGCCCGCTCGGCGTCGAGCGGGAAATCTCGACCTCCTCAGGCGTCATATCTGCCGGCACATTCCCAAAGAGCGGCGTGCTCAGATACCGCTCGCCCGTATCGGGCAGCATGCACAGGATGGTCGAGCCCTTCGGCGCCTCCGCAGCGACGCGCAGCGCGCCTGCGAAGGTGGCGCCTGCCGTGATGCCGACGAAAATGCCCTCCTTCTGCGCGAGCTCCATACTGAGGCGAAGCGAATCCGCACCAGGAACGCGGATGATGCGATCGATGACCTTCATGTCGACGACATCACCCGTGAGCTTCGGAATGAAGTCCGGCGTCCAGCCCTGCATGGGATGCGGCTTGAAGGCAGGATGCGGCGCGGCAGCGGAGCCATCGGGATTGCGCTCCTGCATGATGCCGCTTGTCAGCAGCGAGGCATCCTCCGGTTCGCACACGATGATCTTCGTCGCGGGCATTTCCTTCGCGAGCACGCGCGAGACACCCTTCAGCGTGCCGCCCGTGCCGTAGCCCGTCACCCAGTAATCGAGCTTCTCGCCCTTGAAGTCCTCCACGATCTCGCGCGCTGTCGTGCGCGAATGCATGTCGGCATTGGCCTCGTTCTCGAACTGCCGCGTCAGGAACCACCCGTGCGTCTTTGCGAGCTCGACCGCCTTTGTCACCATGGCGACGGCGCGCCCTGCGGCCGGCGTGAGCACGACCCTGGCGCCGAGAAAGCGCATGAGCTTGCGACGCTCGACGCTGAACTGCTCCGCCATGGTCACGACGAGCGGATAGCCCTTCTGCGCACACACCATCGCGAGGCCGATGCCGGTATTGCCACTGGTCGCCTCGATCACGGTCTGGCCGGGCTTCAACTCGCCGGATTTCTCCGCCGCCTCGATGACGCCGAGTGCAAGGCGATCCTTCACCGACCCGAGCGGATTGAAGGCTTCGATTTTGACGTAGAGATTCACGCCCGGGGGCGCGAGACGATTGATGCGAACGACCGGCGTATTGCCGACGGTACCGAGGATGCTTTCAAATTTTGCCACCGGTGTCTCCTCATTTGATCGAGCGTTTTCTGACGGATGCGTTGGATGTGTAGCCTTGAGACCAAGCTATCATCGCCCTGTTGTTTCCGACATGGCCTAAAAACAGGCTCCCCGGACACCGGCCTGCCCCTTCTGTAGAATTGGGGGTCAGGCCGGCACTTGCTCATGATCTCAACTCTTATGAGGTTATTTCTTACGCGGATCGTCTGCAGGGTTGATGTAAATCACGTCGAACGGACCCATACCGTTGATCTGAACGATCGTCTCGCCGACGGCGCTCGCAAAGTGCGGCATCCCCGCCGGAAGATGGACAAAGCTGCCCGTGGTGAGCGGCTTCGCATTGGGATCGAGCTTCTCTCCGGCGCCGACCGCGAACCCACCGCCCAGCACCGTAACGAACTCATCTTTGGAGTGGCGATGCGGCGGCACGATGAAGCCTGCAGGGAACTTTAGGCGTAGCACGAACGGGCCTTCCTTGCTCGGATGGCCGAGCAGGGCTGATGCCTGGGCGCCGGGCGGCAGCGAAGGCGGCGCCGGCCCCCACTTGACTTCATCGGCTGGAACGACGGTGTGATGGGCGCTCGATGCGTGGAGCGGGGGCGGCGAAGTAACAATCGTGGCTACGACGAGCGCCACTACGATCAGTCCACCGAATGCGATTGGTTGTGCCAGTCTCATGACAATGTTCTCCGATGTGATGCAAGCTTCCGTGCCCGATACGGCGCGTCAGCGCTGCGTGATTACGACCTCGAGGTACTCGCTCGGGACGATCAGCGTGCCGTCGCCCGAGCGGTTGAATCGGGCGATGAGCTCGATGATGTCGGCGTGGAGCACAGCTTGTTTAAGCGGCTCGAGCGCAGCGAATGCCTTGAGCGTCGGGCCGTAGTAGGTCTTGAAGACGTCCATGAAATGCTCGGGAGAGCGATAGCGGAAGGCGAATGTGCGCGGCTCCGCCTTGATCGATGCGGCGTTGCCTCCGAAGAGTTCGGCGAGCCGCCCCTTGGTTCCCCACATCGCCGGCGACTTGACGCCCGCAGGCGGCGGCACGTGCGCGCCGATCGTTTTGAAGAGCTGGCCGATGAAGCCCTCAGGCGTCCAGTTGGCGAGGCCGATCTTGCCGCCGGACCGGCATACACGCGCCATTTCGGCTGCGGCCTTCTCCTGGTCGGGCGTGAACATCACGCCGAAGGTCGAGACGACCACGTCGAAGGAGTTGTCGGCGAACGGCAGAGCCTCTGCATCGGCCTCACTGAACTCGATCTTGAGGCGTTCGGCAGCAGCCCGCTGGCGCCCTCCTTCGAGCAGGGCGGGAACGTAGTCCGTCGAGGTCACGTCGCACCACCGCCGGGCGGCCGCGAGCGATACATTGCCGTTGCCCGCGGCAACATCGAGCACCTTCTGCCCGGACCGGAGATCGATGGCCTCGCAAAGGTCCTCACCCACGATCTGGAGGGTTGTACCCACTACGGCGTAATCGCCCGATGACCAGGCACCATGCTGGCGCGTCTTCACGGCGGCGAGATCCGGCCGGCCGGCTTGAGAATTTTGACTGTTCACGGAAGGGGCTGTAACCATAACGCGTTTCCTTTTCGATTGACTGCATGGCGTATTCGCCTGTTCAACTTCACCGTGCACGGCCCCGGCATCCGGGCGTTCGTCGGCTGATCCCCGAAATAGACGCCCTGCGTGGGCGCGAGCGTTGGAGGCGGCGTGGAAAAGCCCGTGGAAACGCATGGCGAGACGGCCGCCGGTGGTTCCGGCGGCTTCGACGTGCGCCTTCTCGGGCCGATTTCGATCCGCCGCGACGGCGCGGCGCTGGCGCTGCCGTCCTCGCGGAAGGTTCGCGCGCTCTTTGCCTACCTCGTGATGGCTCCTCAACCCGTATCGCGCGGCCGGCTCTGCGAGCTTCTGTGGGACGTGCCCAATGACCCCCGCGGCGAGTTGCGCTGGTGCCTCAGCAAGCTGCGCCGCCTCGTCGATACGCGCGACCAGCGCCGCGTCATAACCGATGGCGACACCATCCGGCTGGACCTCGCCGACGGCTTCGTCGACGTCGTCGAGATTGCCCGCGCGACGCAGGGCGGCATCGAGGGCCTCGATGCCTCGCGCCTCGCGAGCCTATCGGCGCTATTCGCGGGCGACCTCCTCGACGGCCTGGAGATGGACCGCAGCCCGCACTTCAATGCCTGGCTCACGGCCGAGCGGCGCCGTCTGCGTGCCCGCCATACCGCGGTGCTGGAGCATCTCGCCCGACGCGCGCCCGAGGAGGACACTCTCGATCATCTCGAGAAGTGGCTCGAGCTCGCGCCTTTCGATCAGGGCGTCCATGACCTGCTGTTCCGCACGCTCGCGCGCCGCGGGCGCATCCCCGACGCCGAGACGCATCTCGCAGCGACAGTACGCCTCTTCGAAGCCGAAGGGCTCGACGCGACGCCGCTCCGTCACGCATGGCGCGCCGCGCGTGCACAATCCATCTCAGCGCCCGTGTCAGCACCAGCAACTCCTTCAGCATCAGTATCGACGGCGCCGGTGCCGACATCATCGCCCGCAGCGAATGCGCTGACCGATCCTGCCGCGATCTCGTCGCCCCCTTTGCGCCGTGCCTCGGTCGCCGTGATGCCTTTCGCCGATCGCACTCACGATCGCGGAGCTTATGCCACCGGCCTTGTCCGTGACGTCATCACGCGCCTGGCCAAGCTCCGCAGCCTGTTCGTCATTGCCTCGGGGACGGTCTTCGCCCTGCAGGAACGGCACATCGACCCGGAGGCGGCCGGCCGGACATTGAACGTCGACTACATCGTCACCGGCTCGGTGCAGATGGAGGCTGGCGGCAATATCACCGTCGCGGTCGAGCTCTCGGAGACGCGCACCGCGCGCATCGTGTGGTCGGACGTCTTCAGCCGCAAGCTTGACGACGCCCTCCTCGCGTTCGAGGAGATCGGCAATCGCATCGTCGCCTCGATCGTAGGCGAGGTTGAAGCCGCGGAGCGCAATCGCGCAATCCTCAAACCGCCAAACTCGCTCGATGCATGGGAGGCGCATCATCGCGGCCTCTGGCATATGTACCGCTTCAACAAATCCGATAACGAGCAAGCGCGTCACTTCTTCGAGATGGCCGTGCGCCTCGACCCGACGTTCGCTCGTGCCTACGCCGGTCTTTCGTTCACGCACTGGCAGAACGCATTTCAAGGATGGGCACCACGCGAGCTCGAAGCCGATCTCGCCTTCGATGCTGCGGGCAGGAGCCTGATGACCGACGATCGCGATCCTGCCGCGCATTGGGCCATGGGGCGCGCCCTGTGGCTCAGGAATCAGCACGGCCAATCGGTCGGAGAGCTGGAAATGGCGATAGAGCTCAGCCCGAATTTCGCAGCCGGCCACTATGCCCTCGCATTCGTACGCTCGCAGGCCGGCGATGCGCGGACAGCCATCGATGCCTCGGACCATTCGCGCCACCTCAGCCCATTCGATCCCCTCCTCTTCGCGATGCTCGGGACACGCGCCATGGCCCTCGTTCGCCTACAGGATTTCGAAGGCGCCGCCGACTGGGGCAGCAGGGCCGCCGCACGTCCCAATGCGCACCCTCACGTGCTGGCTATCGGCGCTTACAGTCAGGCACTCGCGGGGCGGATGGATGATGCCCAGATCAATGCCGCTGCGATACGCAGAGCGCTGCCCAGCTACTCGGCCGACGACTTTTTCCGCGCCTTCAGGTTCGACGAGACGGGCATGACACTATTCCGCAAGGGCGCCCGCCTCCTCGATATGGCCTAGCTCGCCTAGTGGGGAGCAGCAAAGCGGTGGCTCCGCGGGGCAATGGAGCTATAATCCGTGCGATGACCGCCGGGCGGCCGCGCGACCGGACCGGGGCAAACAATGTTGGACGCGCTGTCAGGAGGTTCGCTCATGGCCGTTGCCGAAGCCGAGATCAGGAAGCCCATTCCGTTCGACGCCAAACACCTCGACCGGCTCATGGACGAAGCCGGCATAGATGTGCTGGTCGCCACCTCGAAGCACAATGTCCAGTACATGCTCGGCGGATACCGCTTTTTCTTCTTCGACACCATGGAAGCCGCCGGCACCACCCGTTATCTGCCGGCGATCGTCTACCAGAAGGGTAAGCCCGAGAACGCAGCGTATGTCGGCTGCGCCATGGAGAACTTCGAGCGTGAGCTCGGCAAGTTCTGGCAGCCGACCTTGAAGCTTGGCACGACGGGCACGCAGGCGACCATGAGCGAGGTGGTGAGTCACATCGCGAAGCTCGGGCCCGTACGCCGCATCGGCGTAGAGTCCGCCTTCCTGCCGGCCGACGGCGAGGCTGTCCTGCGCCGCGGCATCGCCAATGCCGACATCGTCGATGCCGTATTCCCGCTCGAACGCCTCCGCGCCAGGAAGACGCTGGAGGAAATCGGCTATCTGCGCGAGGCTTCAGAGCGGGTCGTCGACTCCATGATGACGGCCTTCCGCAAATATTGCGTGCCGGGCGCGACGAAGCTCGAAGTGGTCGAGGCGCTGCGCCGCGAGGAAGTCAACCGCGGTCTCGTCTTCGACTACTGCCTGATGACGGCAGGCACGAGCCTTAACCGCGCGCCCTCCGAGCAGCGGCTCGCCAAGGGCGACATCATCTCGATCGACTCCGGCGGCAACTACAAGGGCTACATCGGCGATCTCTGCCGCATGGGCGTCGTCGGCGGCAAGGTGGACGCGGAATATGAGGACCTGCTCGCGTTCGTCGAGGAGGTGCAGCAGGCCGTGCGCAAGCCGATCCGCGCAGGCGCCCGCGGAGGCGATATCGCGGCCATCGCCGACAAGATGCTCGAAGCTTCACCGCATCGCAAATACACGCACTTCATGGCGCATGGCATGGGCCTCGTGACCCATGAGGCACCGCGCCTGCAGGATCATCCGCGCATGTCCTATGAAGGATACGACAAGGAACGTCCGCTCGAAGCCGGCTACGTCATCTCCATCGAGACCACGATCGGGCATCCCACGCGCGGCTTCGTCAAGCTCGAGGACACGATCCTCGTAACCGACAAAGGCTACGAGGCGCTCGGCGACGGCGGACGAGGTTACAACGCTGCGGGCGTCGGCTGACGCTGAAGAAGCTCAGCCGAGCACCACGGCCGAGTCGGGCGGGAGACCCAGGAACACCCGCCCGATCGTGATGAAGTTCGCCGGCCGACCCTGGAGCTGCTGCGATGCAGAGTAAGCATCACGCAGCCGCCGCTCGAACGGATTAACCGGGAAGATCGCCGTCTGGCCCGCAGCGCGATAGGCATCAGCGGCGATCTCGACACCCTGATTGATGACGTACGTCGTTGCGAGCTTGAGGTTCGCGCGATCGATCAACGGAAAGTCATGCGTCGCGCGCGTCCTCTCCCAGATCTCGTCGAGCGTCGCGTACAGGTATGCGCGCGCCGCCCTGAGCCGTGCCTCGAGCTGAGCGAACTCGGACTGGAAAACTTGACTCTCCATGAGCGATGACGGTGCTCCGCGCGGCGTTTTAGCCTTCGCGAGCGCGGCGAGGTCGCTGACCATGCCCTGCGCGATCCCGAGCATCAGGGCACTGAAGGCCGACGCGTAAGCTGCCGTCCCGTTGAAAACGAAGAGCGTACCCTGCTCGACGCGCTCTGCAGGCTCTTCGCGGTCGATCATCTCGTCATCGGGAACGAACAGATCGTTGACTTCGTACGTGTAGCTCGCCGTTCCGCGCAGACCGAGCGTGTACCACATGTCGTGGGTGCGCGCCTTCGATACGGAAAAGAGTGCCGTCCGATCAAGTTGGCGGCCATCGGCGCGCCGGCGCGGCGTACCATCCGCCTCGAAGACATAACTGTGGCCGCCAAGCAGCGTCGCATTCGCACAGCCGCTCGCGAACGTCCACTTGCCACTGACGCGGTAGCCGCCGTCAGCAACTACCGCTTTGCCCTGTATGCCCGCCCCCCACGCGAGCACCGCATCCCTGGGGCCGAAGAGACGCTGCGCCGCTCCGGGCTTGAGGAATGCCGCAGACATCGCACATCCCGCAGCCTGCCCGAGGCACCACGCCGTGCTGGCGTCGGCGCGCGCCACGATCTCGATCACCTCGGCGAGCGTCTTCAGATGAGCCTCGTCGCCCCCGATCGATTTGGGCAGAAGCAGACGGAAAAGGCGCGCGTCATGCAGTGCAGCAACGACGTCGGGAGGCAGAGCGCGGGCGTCCTCGATCCGGTCGGCTGCCGCGCGCAGTGTCTCGACAATGCCCTTGGCGCGCACAACAACATCCGA
>CAUJKI010000629.1 GCA_963205015.1 Pseudomonadota bacterium | reverse complement strand
TGCCGTGGTTGCAACGCGAGCGCCGGATCTCGGCGCGCGAGGCGCAGCAGCAGCGCGACACCATGCAGCACGTGAACGCGATCTACCGCCAGACGGCTGCAGTGCGCACCGAGTCCTCGGACCGGAACGCGCGGGTCATGGGCGATCTGCTGAGCGGCACGTTTCGTGTCGTCGACCCGACCACGGGAGAGTCGGGCACGGTGCAGGCGGGCTCCAACTACTACTATCGCGTGCCACGCACCGAAGCCGTCATCGGGATGAACGTCGATCAGGGCAATCCCGTGGACTTGACGCCCTTGATCCGGCTCGACTGGGATCAGTAGCCGGATCGATTCGCGCGCAGGAGTCGCAGATGACCCATGACACGGCCACGCCGCATGCCACCACGCCGCCCGAGACGCCGCGTCGCGTCGTCGAGACCTTCCTCGCCGCACTCGAAGCGCGCGACCTGCCGCGGGCGGCGGCGTTCCTCGCGCCCGAAGCACGCATGGTGTTCCCGGGCGGCAGCGAGTTCCGGACGCTGCAGGCGCTGGTCGAGTGGTCGAAGACGCGCTATCGCGGCGTGCGCAAGACGATCGAACGCATCGAGGAGCTGCCGGTCGACCGGCATGGCGTCACGACGGTCTACTGCCGCGGCACGCTCGCTGGCGACTGGCCGGACGGCCGGCCGTTCGCCGGCATCCGCTTCGTCGACCGCTTCGAAATCGACGACGCGGGCCGGATCGTCGATCAGCAGGTCTGGAACGACCTCGGCGAGGCGCGGCGCTGAGTGCGGTACGTCCACCGAAAGAATCAGCGGTGCGAAGCCGTGGAGAATGTATGTTCAGAAGGCCGAGCGTGAAGCGACTGGAGCGCGCGCCGCAATGGCCCTGACCGGAGAGTGCTTCTGCGGAAAGATCCGCTATCGGGTAACGGCGCCGCTCAGGAATGCACGGAGCTGTCATTGCTCCCGCTGTCGCAAGGCATTCAGCGGCGCCGGATCGGCCTACGCTGAAGTCGAGCCTGGTTCCTTCGTCTGGGACGCAGGTGAAGGGAATCTGGTTCACTACGAAACATCCCCCGGCTGGGGCATGGCGTTCTGCAGCACTTGTGGATCTACGCTGTGCGGAATCCACGACGGAGTGGTCCATGGCGTGACCCTTGGTTGCGTGAACGGAGATCCCGGCGTTCGGATATCGATGCACATCTTCGTAGGATCGAAGGCGCCCTGGGATCACATAGGTGGAGACGCCCCGCAACACGACAGGTTTCCAGCATAGGTCGCACTGCTCCCTGAGGAGAACCTTCCGATAGGAGAACACGATGAAGCACATCATCCATGGGCTGTTCATCAGTCTGCTGATTGCTCCGACTGCCGCCGTTTCTCAACAGTCTCCGGAGAACGAAGCTCTGGAAAGTGAAATTCGCGTCCTGGACCTTGCTCACGCCCAGACAATATTCAAAGGCGATGCCGCAGCTCTCGACCGGCTCATGGCAGACGACGTGACTGTCAATCACCCGACCAATCGCATCGTCAACGATAAAGAAGGAGCTTCTCGAGCTCATTGGCAAGGGAGTCATCCGCTATACGGAGTTCGAGCGTAGACCCGAGAAATTCCTCTTCTACAGGGACATGGTTGTCGTAATGGGTGACGAGACGGTAGTGCCCGCAAAGGGAGCGCCGAATGAGGGAAAAACCCCGCGTCGTCGCTATACGAATGCCTGGCTGCTGAGCAACGGCCAGTGGCGGCTCGCATTCAGGCATGCCAACAACGTCTGCACCGAATGCGGAAAGTAGCCGCATCTGACAAATCGACGGACGCGGCCGTCTTCCATATGGAGCAGCAGCGGTTCCGGGCGCAAGCCGGCTTTCGGATCGGCTTCGGCGCTGTTGTCTTGGACGCGCAGCGACGCGATCTGGGGCAGCAGGCGGATCAGGTTCGCGCGGCTGCTTAGGCTTATTGATTCCAGAAGATCGATCTGCTGGCCGATCCTGCTTTCACCGATTGCCCGGCCGTGCGACCGGAGTTGAAGGCCACGGAGGACTGATCACCGCGGCAAGCTGCGAGGCGTTGCCCGACGCCATTCGAGCAGTCCGAGTCCTCCGCGCCCGCCGCCGAGCAAGCAAGAGGTATTTGCACTCGAAATGGTCAAATTCGAGTGCTACACTTTTCAAGTGCACGCTTGGAGATGCCATGGCCGCCAACATCACCCTTCGTCTGAATGAGGCGCTGCTGAAGCGGGTCCGCCATCTGGCGGTGGACCGAAATCTTTCCGTGTCGGCTTGGGTCGGCGAGCTCGTCGCCCGCGCCGTCGAGGAGCAGGACGGCTTCGAGCAAGCGCGCAAGACCGCGTTGAGCTTCCTGGCCGAGCCGGCGCAGATCAGGGGCGAGCCGCTCGATCGTGAGCAGGCCCATGAGCGATAGCGCCTCCGGCCTGTTCGTCGATACCAACATCCTGGTCTATGCGCACACGCGCTCGAGCGATCCACGGCACGAGCGTGCCCGCCATAAAGTTCGCGACCTGTGGGCGGCCTCGGAAGCGCCGGCGTTGAGCGTGCAGGTGCTGCAGGAGCTTCACGCCAATCTGGTGCGCAAGGCCGGCATGCCGATCGCCGAATCCGCCCGCCTGGTACGGAGCTACCTCGCGTGGCGGGTGATCGAGAACGGCAAGGCGCTGCTTCGCGAAGGTCTCGTGATCCAGGAACGGTTTCAGCTCAGCGTCTGGGACGCACTGATCATCGCGGCCGCTCGCCAGGCTGGCGCAAGC
>CAUJKI010000628.1 GCA_963205015.1 Pseudomonadota bacterium | reverse complement strand
GTGCGACCCGGCGCTCGCCTTTCGCGTCCACTAAGGTTCGAAATCCCCCTATCGAGCCCGGCGCGCTTTCGCCGGCCGACTCGATGTCCTGGAGCTTGATGTGGTGGGTGCGGCCGTCGACGCCGTCCACCACGGCATAGGCCGTCCCAACCAATTCGTTGTCGAGGCCGCGTTCGACCAGCCGGCCGATGATCGGGGCGCCATGCGCCTCGCCGGCCAGGACATAGTCGGCCGCGCCACGTGCGATGCCCTGCTCGTCGAGGGCGCGGTGCATCCGCTTGATGATGTCGTTGCGCTGGCCGAGGTCGCGCAACGTCGATTCCGCCTCCTTGGCGATGATCCACTGACCGGAGCCGATGGTCTCGGCAAGGCCGAGGTGTTCGAGGTGGCGCAGGCGTCCGACCTTTTGCGTCAGGTATGCGTCGGGCTGCCGGTCCGGTGACGGCGCCACGTCGATGACGCCCTGCTCGTTGGCGTCGCGGACAAGCTGGCGGTCAAGCTGGGTCCAGCGCTCGGCCTCGACCTGACGGCTCAGCGCGCGGCTGATGTCGAGATCGGTGCGCGGTCCAAGTTCCTGGGTGATGAGATCCTGCGCACGATCGCGCATCCCGCTCTTGATGTAGTCGCGGTCGATCACGAGGTCGCGACCATCATCGGCGCGGCCGCGCACGATGACATGGACGTGGGGGTTGTCGGTGTTCCAGTGATCGACCGCAACCCATTCGAGTTTCGTGCCGAGATCCTTTTCGGCCTGCGCCATCAGTTCGCGGGTGAACCGCTTCAGATCCTCCATATCGCTCGCGTCTTCGGGCGAGACGATGAAGCGGAAGTGGTGCCGGTCGTCCTTGCAGCGCTCGGTGAACTCCTTGACGTTGGCGTCGTCGGTCTCCGGGCCGAACATCTTCGCGCGCTCGCCGTCACGGGTGACGCCATCACGGCGGAGATAGTTGAGATGACGGGCGAGCGGACCGCGCGGACTCTTGTTGCGGACCACGAGCGCCTTGACGGTGCAGAATCGCGTGCGGCTGGTGATGAAGCGATTGGCGCGGATGCTTGCGACGCGGCCGCGCGCGAAATGCGGGCCGCGGCCCGCGGTGATCTTGCCGGAGCGCGAGATGCGGCCGCCGGCCCTCTGCGCGGCGGCGAGCGCCTGAGCGACAAAAGGCAAGGCGCGCTGCGCTCGCGATGAGCGGATGCGCCCTGGGCGAACATGGAAATCGTCATCGCGTGTCATAGCTGAACTCGCGATGTGCGATATTCACTGAAATCATTCGCGAAAATAAAGACGCGCACATCGTGACGACGATCCACGATGTGCAAAAAATCGGAAAAAGCAGAAGCAAAACAACCGACCGTCCAAGCCGCGATGTGCGGCTTTTTATCTTGCCTTCCCACAGTTGTTGCCTGGCCTGACCCGCTGCCCTCCGCCATCTCTACGATTGCGCACGCCGTGAAGCGTGGAAACTCGATGCTCATCGCTGTTCTCCATCTGCGCGCAGTCTTCGCACGAAGAGGCCATCGGACGGTGGCATGAGCGCCGACAGATCGACGATCGAAGGCGCGCTCGATGGTCGACCGGAAGGACGATCGACCGCCCCGAACTCGCCATCATGGTGGACACTAGATCGCACGACGAAGATCGGCCCAAGCGACCAGGATTTGCGCGAGGCGGCGCCGGCCAAGCGCATCACAGGGACCTTGCCGTCGATCATCGCCGCGATCTTCGCGACGTAAGCGACAGTCTCGGCCGGCAGTGCGCGGCCGCTCGCAAGGTGCGCATCATAGCGCCTCGGACCTGCGTTATAAGCGGCGAGCATCGCGGCCATCGAGCCATAGCGATCGTGCATTTCGCGGAGATAGGCCGCGCCGGCCAGAATGTTGGCGCGCGGCTGCCAAGGGTCGTGGCCGAGACCGTAACGCCTGCGCAGCTCGTTCCATGTCTTCGGCATGATCTGCATCAGGCCCATCGCGCCCTTGGGCGATCGTGCGGTCCTATTCCCCGTGCTTTCGACGGCCATGACCGCGCGTATCCAGCGCTCGGGAATGGCGAAGCGTTTGGCCGCCTCGGCGATGTGCGCGGCCCACGGATCGCGCGATGGAGCAGCGGACTTTACGCGCGTCGCAGGAGACGCAAACGGCGGCTCCGCAGTCGCGTCCGCTGTCGAGCACGCGATCACGGAACATGCGGACAGCATGACGATGATCGACGACAGCGTGGCGCGAAAGCCGCCGTCCCGAACCGCCATCAGCTTGCCATCGTGCTCGCTTCGCTCAAGGGCAAGGCTGCGCCGCCGGCTGGCGTTTTCCGGACGGGCATCGTCCGACGACATGCCGCGCACCCGGAAAACTGACCGACGCCCCTGACCTGCGCTGCGCGCGACGGCCGCGCTGTGAGCGATCGGGTCGAGGGGATTGATGGGCGCTCGATCGATCAAGGGGATTGCAGGAGAACGGTCGCGCGAGCGCCGGCACCGCATAGCCGTCACCCCTCGCCTTCCTGTTTCTTCCGCCGCGTCCAGAGCAGGTTCCACACATCTTTCTTGGTGTCGGACTCGAACAGGCGAGCGCGGATGGGTTGGTTCAAGATCGGATCGTCGATGGTTACGGAGAGGTACGCACCGGCACGGTCGCCGGTGCGATCCCAGGCCGCGCCAACTTCCATGCCGTTACAGAAGACGCGATGGTTTGGCGCATTCTCGGTGTCGGATTCATCGATCGGAAGAATGGACACCTCGGCGTCGAAAACGAGTGTGCGTACGCGGCCGAAGAAGCCATCTTCCTTGCGGGTGAACGCTCCAATCTGAGTCATTGCAATGATCCTCATCTGGTTGGAGAAGCGAGCCATTACGGCTCGTCGGAGACCGGCGCACGGAGGAATTCCGCGGCCGGATCGGCGGCACCGGTGGTCCAGACGGGAATGGCGCGACCGATGATGGTGGTGATGGGAAGCGGCCCGAAGTAGCGGCTGTCGAAGCTGTCGGAGCTGTCCCAATTCATGAAAAAGGCTTCGCCGTCATGAAGCGTGCGGCAGCCTTGCCAGTCGGGCAGCGGTCGGCCGCGCGTGTCGCGCGCGAGCGCCTGTCCGTAGATTCCGTCATAGGCGATGATGGCGCTGCCGCGCCGGCAGATCGTCGTGCCGCCGAGCGCCAGGACCCGCTTGATGAGAGGCAGGCCGCGCGGCAGATAGCGACGTTCGTCGAGAAATGCCGCCAGCTCCGCGGGCGGCATGACGACGGCGAGATCGGTGACGTCGACCTGGTCGCCGGGAACGATGCGGTAGAGCCCGATCGGCACGCTCGTGGATGCGTTCCAGATGAACCGGATGTCCGGCCGGCTCCAGGCCGGCACGACGATCAAAGCTGCGCCAGCAAGCATCGACAGCAACGTCATGTGGCGCCAGATCATGGCGAAACCTCGCGCCGCAACAGCCAGGCGCGGTGCTGCTCGGGGCTGTAGATGCGGAACGGTTCGTTGACGCTGATGCGATGGTTGAGATGCCGCCAGTGTTCTGGCGCAACGTCAGCGGGATCGATATCGAGCGCTTCGATCGCGTCGATCGCGGCCAGCACGCGCTGCACCTTCGGCCATCCGCTGATCCGCAACAGGATGTCGCCGCCGGGGCGCACGAACGGCAGCGTCTGATACGGCTCGCCGGTCGTCACGGTGCGCAGGATGTCGATCCGCGAGATGATCGTGCCGTATTCATTGGCCGCCCAACGGACGAAGGCGAAGATACTTCCGGGCACGAAACTGACGATGCGTCGATGGCGGTCGAGACGCTGTTCGTCGACGATGTGCCCGAAGCGGATACGGTGCTCGATGCGCTTTTCGCGCCACGTCAGTTCGACCAGCGTGTGGTCGGTTGGTCCGCTCGCGCGCAGGTCTGCCGTCATGGCCGCAACCCTCGGACGAAGCGCGACACGATGATGTTAAGGCAGTCGCAACCGATCGGACGTGCGATAGTCCCGCGTCCACAATTCCGCGAGGTGGCGTGCCGCGTTAGCAAAAGTCCGAAGGACTTTGAGTTAGGAAAGTTAGAGGGGGACAAATCCGCCTTGTCGCGCCAGACAGTTAAGAGGCGCGCGCGTTCCCAATAGTACGGGACTCGCGTTCCTGATAGTACGGGTGTCGGCGTTCCCAATAGTACGGGTCCATCCACACCTTTTGCACCGGCGCGTGCCATGTTCATCGCACGCCTCCCTGCCGCTGGAGCGGCGCAACGGTGCAGTCGGAACCCGCGGGCCGGAAGATCAGGCGCTGCCGGCCGTCGGGATCGTCGATCAGTGTCAGGTGGTAGCCGGGCAACGGCTGGCGCTGGACGATGGCGCGCAGCTCGAACCGGAAACGGCGCAGCGGCGACAGGCTGCCGGACTTCAGATGCAGGTGCGGGAGATCGAAGCTCCAGCCGTGCGTCTGCCGGCCGCCATGCTTGCGCACGAGGCGATACAGCCAGCGCTCGAGCCCGCCGGTCAGGTGGAAATAGGCACGGTCAATGGTGAGGATCAGCGCGTCGTCGAGAACGCCGGCATAGAACCAGTCCGGCAGGATCAATTCGATCCCGAGCGGTCGGCCGGTCGCGTCGAGACGTTCTTTCCATTCGTTGATCCACGAGAAGCGGTGCCGCCGCCGCTCGGACGGCTGGCGGATCGAGGTGACGACGGTGGTGGATTGCAGCCGGTCGAGCGCCGCCTTCAGGCGGTCGTAGCTCAGGCCGGAATCGCTGCGGCCGACGAAGGTGAGGATCTCATACGGTGTGGCGGCCATCAGGCGCGACGTGCGCAGCCCGCGGTCGCGCGCGTCGACGATCTGGCTGGCGGCCCAGATCAGCACGTCGGCGTCCCAGATCGTGGCCATGCCGTGCTCCGCGGTCGCTTCGACGCGGATCGATACCTCGCCCATGCGGAAGTCGATCGGCGTCACACGACGCACTTTGGCGAGGGAAAAGAACGGCCAGGACATCAAGTCCTGCGCGTCGCGGGCAGCGATGTCACCGGCGCGCGCCCGGAAGAGTTCGAGTTGCTGACTGTCGTATGAGCGGCTCGCCGACATAGCGATGCTCAGCGCGCAGTGCCGGCCGCATGACCAGCCGCGGATTCCGAAGTAGACTGCCGCGCGCAACCGTCAACCCATGCCTCAAGATCGGCGACGGCGTAGACCACGCGGCCGCCGAGCTTGTGATAGACCGGCCCGGTGCCGTCGCAGCGGTGTTTCTCCAACGTGCGAGGAGACAGATCGAGCAAGCGCGCAGCCTCGGGCGTTCGCACGAAACGCGGCCAATTCTTATCGGTCTTCTCCAGCATTGCGGACCTCCGTCGCAGCCGCCATCACGGCGGCGAGTCGGGTGCGACGATGGCGAAAAATTCGCGGCTCGGAGGAGTGACGAAATTCGTAGCCGTTAACAGAAGTGTCCCCCCTTCCCGCCTGGCGCGACATGCGTGGGTGCCGATGGCCGGGCCGCTGCGCATCAGGATCGGGATGACGTGTCAGGTCTTGCGATCAACATTGTGCCGCTGGTGTCTCGCCCGGGGAGCGAGCCAGCGCAGATATCCGCCTTCGATGCGTTCACGGGCGGCGGCAAGAATGCGGGCCAGCCGCCGTCGCTCCGGCGCGTTCTTCCAGTCGAGCGCGCGCAACGTCCTGACCTTCTCGTTGATCAGGATACTCGCAATCAAACGACGCGGCTCGCCGGATTCCACGCCGTCCCATACGCGCAGCATCAGCGCGGCCCGGTGAAGCTGGAAACGGGTCAGGCGTTCCTCGCGCGGCGGAGAGCCGGATAGCTCGCCACTGATGTGCCGGTAGAGGCGAAGCGCATTTTTCCTGCGCCAATGGAAATGCTCGTCGAACGGCAGAAAAACGCCTGCCTGTACGACCGTATCACCGCTCGGAAGCCAGACGCCGAGATCGCCTTGTACGTCTTCGACGACACCATGCAATCCGTCGCTGCTCGGTTCTCCGCGAATGGATAGCGTTGCGGGGTCAGGTAAGGAACGCGCGGCAAAGCCTTCCGGCGCGGCCGTGACAATGAGCGTGGCAGGGTTGAGCTGCGGCAGCCATATCGGCTGCACGACCAAAGCCGATGCAGCGGGGTCCGCCGCGAAAGGCCAGCCCCCAGCGGCGTGAAAGGCGCGCTATCGCCTCACGCTTCTCAAGCCTTCCCGAGACGACGGCTTCCGCCACGGCATGATAGTCTTTGCGATATTGCTTGTTGCGGCGCAGGAACTCGAACGTGATGCCGCCACGGTCGAGCCGGCTCAACTGTTCCTCGAATTGCGGTGAGCGCCAGTCTTGCAGCGGCTCCATGACGCGACCTCCCCCTCAGTCGTTGGCTTCGGGATGATTCCGTCTATGGCGAAGACCGGGAAAACGGCAAGACAGATAATCGGAATGCAGAGGGTTCTTCGACCGGACAACAAATTCACTTTGGCTGTCGTGATGAGAGACGTCGCGGAACTTACTGCATGCGGGGTTCAAGCAGGTGACGGTAGCCGTTCTCGGTCATCCAGCGCGCTCGAGCCAAATGGCTGTCATGAATCCGCTTGGCGCGTTCGGGATCGGATGTCACGTCAAAGCCGAATACGATTTTGACAACCTCGCGCCAATCGGCACCTTCCTCGGCGGCGTCCAACAGACGCAGATAGGTAGCAAGGTGCGCCTCATCATATGCGTTCACCCGATCGGTCAGCGGCGGACTGTCCTTGAAGTTAGGCTTTGTCATCGACGTGCCTCTGACTTATGCGCTTTAGATTCAAACTGGATTATCCGGTTACCCCCGCAATCGAACTTTCGGCGACATTCCTTCTCCAGACGCGGAATAATGTTATGCCGCAGATGCGATAAATAGTCTGACAACTTGACGCTTTCGTGCCAGCGGCGGGCATTGCCGTATCCAGGACGATCTTCTTTTTTTGCAGGCGGGCGGTGATGTCTGCGCGTTATCAGGTATCGGCGCGCAGAAACTCGATCGGGTCGATGTCGAGCGCGAGGGCGAGTTTCTCCAGCATATCGATGGAGGCGGCATATTCTTCGCGTTCCAACATGCCGACGTAATTGCGGTTGACCTGGGCAAGATGGGCAAGCTCCTCCTGCGAGACAGATTTCTCCTGTCTCAGCCGACGCAGGTTCCTTGCGACTCTCTCCCGTAAGTTCATGCGGGAGGAGTCACCGGCTACCTAATATACTTCCACCCAATATACTAGGTATTCGACGAGCCGTCATCGTCCCTTAGCCGGTCGGTGCGTGAATCGCGAGCCGGGCGCAGTCCGGCGAGCGGCGGCCGTGTTCTGCGCACGGCCGCGCCGCCGATCTGCAACGCTGGATCGGCGCGAAATTTTCCGAAGGTGCAAAGCCTGAAAGGCGGAGAGCCGCGCAACCGGCGCGGCCTTCGCTGATTATATCGCCTTCTCCAGCAGGGTCTTTGCCTTCCCCTCCAGTTCCAGGCGCGTGTCCTGATGCGCCTTGGTGCGGGCATGCGCCGTCATGCCCTGCACAAAGTCAAAGATGCTTTCGGGCGGGCGGCCTTCTTCCGAAAGCACGGTCTCTATGATCCTGCCGGTTTCGGCCTTGCTGAACCCGCGCTTGCGCAGGAAGGTTTCGCGGTCCTCATCGGTGCGGGCAACAATATGTTCGCGCGCCGCCTTGATCCCGTCGACGAATGGCGCGGGCGAGGAATGGGCGAAGCTGGTCAATGCCGGTGCCGCCTCTTGGGCGAAGCGTTGCGCGGCAAACTTGCTGTGCCGGATGCTGATTTCCTCGAACCCTTCCACGCCCCACAAATTGCGGTTCATGCAAACGGCGCGGAGATAGAAAGACGCAATACCAAGTGTCTTGCTGCCGACTTCGCTATTCCAGCAATAGAAGCCCCGGAAATACAGATCCGGCTCGCCGTTCGGCAGGCGTCCGGCCTCGATGGGGTGCGTGTCGTCCACAAGGAAAAGGAAAACATCGCGGTCGCTGGCGTAAAGCGTGGTGGTGTCCTTGGTGATATCCACGAACGGATTGTGCGTCATGGTCGCCCAATCCAAAACGCCCGGCACTTTCCACATGGTATCGCCCGTGCCGTTGCCCGCGATCTTCATCACGGCGGCGACAAGCTCATGGTCCCAGATGCGGCCGTAGTCCGGTCCGGTCACGGCGCGCAGTTCAATGCGTCCGTCTTCCGCTTCCAGCGTCTTCACAAGCTCGGCGCGATGCGACAGCAAGCCATGCTGTAAGTTGATGCCTGCGAGCGGCGCGGCAAGCTGGCGCATATAGGTTGCGGG
Source organism: Pseudomonadota bacterium (assembly GCA_963205015.1). Taxonomy (GTDB): domain Bacteria; phylum Pseudomonadota; class Alphaproteobacteria; order Rhizobiales; family Hyphomicrobiaceae. The sequence goes on along the minus strand of CAUJKI010000628.1, from coordinate 16,140 downwards.
TGCGCCGACAAGGCTGCACAACTGCCCAAAGCTCCAATGCGTCGGGGAAATCGGCTGGTCCTGTCCGGGGACGATCAGCGAAAGCCGCTCGGCGTTGTCCCTGCTCGCCTCAACGCGAACGGCGCGGCTTTCGACGGTGCGGGTCTTCGCACGATCCGCGCGCATCTTCACGGCATCGTAAAGCTCTGTGAGCGACAAATAACGCTGATCGTTCGGGCGAGAGAACCATTCCGACGACACACGGCCGATCCGCTGCCCGCGCGAGATGTCCACGCGGAAACCGCTATTCACTGCCTGCGGGGTCTGGCTGCTGCTGATGAAGTTCATTGTCCTGTCCTTTCCCGTTAATGCCGAAGGCATGTCCCCCGACATGCCTTCCGGGGGCGCGTGAGCGCGCGGGGATGGAGGGGGCACATGCCGGCGCGCGGGGGCCAGGCTGCGAGGCGAGCGGAGCGGATGACGATGTGATGCCGACGTGGTGATCGGCCGTTCTGCGAGGCCGCGGCCCTGCTCCGCAACAGGCGGCATTTGCGGGGAGCAAGGGGTAAGACCCCTTGGTTCCCCACTCGATCGGCAAGGGCTTCAGCCGCAGCCGATCGGAACAATGCGAGCGCAGCTCGCCGTATTCCTTATCTTGCGGTGGCGGATATGAGCATGACGAAGCCCCGCTTGCGCGGGGCCTCGCTGGTGGCCGGTCTCAGTCGGCGGCGCGACGGCGCGACCAGATGAGCGCCAGATCCTCGCTTTCGCTCTCCACCAGGCTCGCATAGATTGGAGCCGGGAACGACGGGTCGTCGAGCTTGACGGAGAGGTAGTCGTTGCCCTTGTCGGACGTCTTCTTCCACGCCGCCCCGAACTCCGTTCCAGCGGCGATGACGCGGTAGTCCGGACCCTTCTCGTTGTCGCCTTCGGCGGCGACGAACTTCACCGACTTGACGTTGAGGGTGAGTGTCTTGACCGAGCCGCTGTAGCCGTTCTCGGTGCGGGAGAAAGTGCCGATCGTAGCCATGTCGTGGTTTCCTTCTGCTGGTCGGGCCGCGCCCATCGCGACCTCGATGATGGTCGACGGACCGGGGACGATCGGCCTGCACCCTTGGGGCCGAAACAACGTGGAGGGCGGCCGGCGACAGCTTTTTTGGCTCGCGATGCAAAGCCGAAGGCGGCGGAAAAAAGCTGGCGGCGGACGTTGCAGGTTCAAGATCGAGGCGACGCTTTCGTCGCCGGTCTTCGGTCAGACCAAACCAATCGAGGACGCCCGTGGGAGCGGCTTGAAAAGGACAGTCAGAGGAAACCGCGATCTGGCGATGGCGATCGGAGGCACACTTTCTCGCTTCGCGCCGCACACGGCTATCTCGGCTCCATCAAGAACGGACCCGAACCTCAACGGCAAGACGATGATGTCCTGAATGTCGCCGTCATCGACGACAATCGAAAGGTCCGGGCCATCCGCCCGTCACTCGCATCGCCATCGTGTTCGGCACGGCAAGAAAACGCCAACAAAGGTAATGGCGCCCTCCCAGCACAAGCCGCTGCGACTCGCTCCCGGCCTCGATCGACACCATGGTCCAGCGCGAAGGTCAGGGTGTAACTCTATCTGACGAACGTCTGCCGCTCCGCTGCTGGCTAGGACCGCCAAACGCGATGCTGACGCGAGCCGGGGGCGACCGGCGAATGTCCGCCGCCTCTCTTCGCGTCAAGGATCGTGACCGAAGGCGAAGACCCGCAAGGGGCTTCGGAAGCCGCCGCAGCAGCGCATAGAGCCCGGCCCGCAGGGCGACGCCCACGCTCAGGGGCGGCACGGAATATTTTGTGCGCCGATAACTTCCGCGTTCAACGAACCGGCTCAGGATTGCGGACTAGCGGATGTTGCCAACCGTATCACGGCGGCCACGCCGACACATGCGCCCCCTGCGAGGCAGACGATTTGCCGCCACACCAGCGGTGGAACGGCCTCGCCGGTGACGCCATGCACGAGCGCATATCCCGCCACGGCGGCAGGCGTGGCGAATATGAGCGCCAATGCGACCCGCAGGATCGGGGCGCGCAGCATGGCAAACAGAAGGGTCAGAATGCCGAAGGATGCAACGCCAGCGACAATGCCGACGATACCGGCGCCGATCCATCCAGCTCCGGTGCCGTAGGCGAAGCGCATCGCCGCGAGCGCGAGCATAAAGGGCAGCGCGTAAATCGCCAGCGTGTAGGCGAGGACACACATCATGCCGATCAGCATGACGATGACGGCGATTAGCGCGATCATGTCGGTGCCTCCGTTATGATGGAGACGATGCGGCGCGTCACGACCACGCGCCGGATCGCGATTTCAAGCGACAATCATCCCGGCATGGCACGCGAGCTTGACGTAGGTGCTGAGCCGGTGTTCGGCCTTGAAATAGAGGTCGCGCTCGGCCGGCAGGCCGAGCTTGCCGCGCACGTCCTCGATCTCGCTGAGCATCAGGTAGCCGAGTTCGGGACTGCCCATGCCAAGGTCACACAGGCCGAACAGGCGAACGTCCTCGCCTTCGGGACAGGCTTCCGTGATGAGCCATGTCGCGGCACCATCAGGCGTGAACAGCTTCACGACCGGGAACGGATCGAAGCCGTCACGCTCCTCGCTGGTGCGGCCGTTCTCGATCAGCTTGGCCAGCAGTTCGTCGGGGATCAGGGCTTCGGTGCGGGGAAAGCGCGGCATCATGACACGCCCTCCCCTGCCGGTTCGTTGATCCGGCAGCGAACGCAGTGTGCCGCGATGGCTCCGGCCTGCCGCGCCAGCTTTTGGGACAGCGCATCGATCTCGCCGCGCCGCGCAAAGCGCAGCGCCGCGACGTTAGCCTGAACGTCGCGCTCGTCGGCGCGGCTCCAGGTGGCGGAGGCACGGCCAAACTGGCGAGCCTTGACGCGGCTGCTCGTCGTCATGCGTTCGGCGCGCGCTTCAACCTGCCGCTCGATGACGGCAAGGTGGCGCGCGGTCTCGGCGTGCGCCGTCTCCATGCGGGTCAGTGTCGCCCGCTGTTTTGCATCGGTCTTCATGGTCTCGTGTCCTGCTGTCGTGCGGTCGAGGTCTCCGGCCGCGCCGGTCAGGCGCGGCCGGAACATTCTCGAGCGATGTCAGAAAGCTGGCCGGGGCCGCGCGATGCGACCCCGGCCGCGGCGGCTCACTCGGCGGCTTCGGGGAAGCCTTCGCTTGCCTCGGTCGCGCCGATGTCCTCGACAGACCCACCCGACGCTTCCGCAACCGGCGCGGTGCGCATCAGCGGCGGCAGCCATCCCGTCCCGGCAAGAAGCTGCTCGGCGGCTTCTGCCATCGGCTGCTTCTTCATGCTGGCGATGCGATCCGCCGCCTCACCGCTGACGGCCTCTCGTACAGCATCGAGGATGAGCGCCTTCGTCACGCGGCCGAGATAGGTTCGCACCGTCGGCGTCCAGTGCGCGGTCATGTCGAGCGCAAGTGCGCTTGCCAGCTTGTCAGCCGTCTCAAGCGCGCGCGGCTTGCGCTCCCAAGGCACTTTCACCGCGTTAACGGTCTGCGAGGCGCAATGCGCGAACAGCGCCATGACGCTTGCATGGTCCAGCCCGGTGATGAAGCCCCACAGGTCCGCCACGTCGCGCGGCATGTCCGCCGCCCATCCGGCGTGACGATCCGCGAGCGCCTTTGCCGCCGCCGTATCCTCGATGCCGTCCGCGTGTCCGCCAAGGGGTGGACTGACGGTGCGGATGTCGAGGCAATGGGCGTCACCGCCGCGATAGAAGCTCTGCGCGGCGAGCGCATGGGTGACGGCGATTAAGGCCATGTCCGGCTGCTCGCCAAGGGCGACCCGCAGGCCAAGGGTGCGATGCGTGGTCAGCTCGCGGACGAGAAGGTCGGACAGCGGCGTGCCGTCATCCCCTGCGTCCTCGTCGTCGGCGTTATGTGCGGCTGCATCGTCGCCGTCCTCGATGATCTCGCCATCACCGTTGACGCGCACGCCATCGATGACGGTTTCGCCATCGCTGGCTTCCTCCGCTTCGGGCTTCTCGTCCTCTGGACGGATGAAACCGCGCTCGATGCGGGCTTCTCCGTCCGGCGACAGCACGACAAAGACGCCACCGCGCGCGATCTCGTCAGGATCGTAAGCATGACGCTTGGCGTCGATGCGCTCGATCTCGGCTTCAAGCTCCCCGAACCGTTGGTCCACGTCGTCGGGAAGCTCCTCCGCGCCTTCATACTCCGACGACAGGCGGTCATATTCCTCCTGTGCGACAGCGCAGGCGGCTTCGTCTTCCTCGGAAAGCTTCACCGGATGCGGATAGGTGCGCGGCAGGCCGTGGGCGTGGGGATAATCGATATGAACCGAAACCCACTTCCAGCCTTCCGCCTCCTGAACCTGCGCGGCGATGCCTTCCAGTTTCTCGATGACAAGCCGCTCCAATAGCGCGGCGTCTTCATAGAAGCCGCCACGATCCTCCGTGAACAGATCGCGGACAATGTTGCCGCCTGCTTCCGTGTAGACTTCCGCACCGATGAAGATCGCGCGCCGATCCGTTGCCGGAATGTGGGTCTTCATGATGTCGCGGCGGATGAAGGACGGATCGCGGTTATAGGACAGGTTCTCGTAAACCTGCTCCTGCCGGGCGTGATCCTCGGTGATGGCGAAGGCCCTCAACTGGTCGAGCGTCAAGCCGCCGTCACGATAGACTTGCATCAGCCTCGGGCTGACCGCGCCGAGCCGAAGCCGCTGCTTCACCACATGCGCGGTGACGCCGAAGCGGGCCGCGATTTCCTCCGCGCCCCATCCGCGATGTTCCGCAAGCTCGCGGAAGGCCTCGAACTGGTCGGCGGGGTGCATGGCGGTGCGCGTGACATTCTCGTCAAGGCTGATTTCGAACGGATCGTTCGCCGTGTCGATGACGCAGCGGATACCCTCCGTTTTCTTGATCTGCTTGCGCTTCACGCGCAGCAACTGCGCCAGCCTGCGGCCTTCCCCGATGGTGACGAGATAGAAGCCGGTCGGCTTTTTCTCCGCGTCAAGCTCAGGCTCCACCACGAGGTTTTGCAGGATGCCCTTGGCGGCGATGCTGGCCGCATAGGCTTCGATCTCCGCCTCGCTGTGCGGGGTCTTGCGCGCATTGCGGGGTGACTTCTTCAGCTTGTTGAGCGGGATGAGAACCGTCTCGCCGTTTGCCGCGACTGACACGGTTTCCGCGCCGGTCTCAACCGCCGCAACCGCTTCCGTTTCTCCGACGCTGCGAACGTCCGCGTCTGCCGCTGCTTCCGCCACCATCGCAACCGTGCCGGCCCTCGCCATCTTCGATGTCCTTGCCATTGTTCCAATCCTTTTTCTGTGCAGGCCGGAGGCATGGCCCCCGCCATGCCTCCCGGGGGCGCGTGAGCGCTCGGCAGAGAGGGGGGCGGCTATCGGCGAGCATGGCCGGGCTGCGCGACAAGCGAGGTGGATTGGACGGATTGGGCGCGTGAAAACGATGCGCCGCCTTGCGCGTGCGCGGCCCTGCCATCGCACAGGCGGTAGTCGCGGGGGAGAGATGGCCGAGACCATCTCTCCCCTCCACGGATCGGCAAGGCTTCATCCGCAGCCGATCACGACAGAGCGAGCGAAACTCTCCTTACTCATCACCGCCATGCGCAGGCATCTTGCGTCCTGTTGCTTCACCAGGCCGTGTTCGCCTGCGCTCAATTTCGCGAAACTACGAAGACGCTCGACGCAGGGCTTTATACTGCCTGGAAATTCGCATTCTCATTCATGGGCACTGCGGCCAACATAGTTGGAGTCACAACCGCGCGGATTGAGCGTTTCGTGGGCGCTTTCAAAGTAACCGTTATGTTTGTTTGCGCCCCGCATCCTGCCGGGTTGCGATCGCTGCCGATAAAACAGTTTGCGCTGAAAAAGCGATCGCATGATCGCGCGATAAAAAATCGAAGAGTCAAACGGAGGTCACAACAGACGCAATCTAACTTCCGCACTTCGGAAGCACGCTGTGCAAGTCGTCATTGCCGCCCGCCTATAGCGCTGCGCGGCAATTTCCACTAAGCTGTTGGGCGCTTTAATGCGTGCCCGGATACGATCGTCTCGGGAGCAAAAGGCGATCATTCGACCGCTTGACCCTTCCCATCCTCGTAGCTGGGACAATCCCGACAATGAGGAGATTTGGCTAGAGTTGGCGCGCGCCATCGGACGCCAAATTGCAAGGGATGGAAGAGACGGTTTGGGACAGCCGATAGGGGAACGACATGACGATGGTGTCACCCAAAAAGAGAGCCGTGATATACGCCCGTTATTCGAGCGACATGCAAAAGGCGACCTCGATTGACGGTCAAATATTGCTCTGCCGTAAGGTCGCCGAACGCAACAATCTCGATGTCATCGGTGAATTCGTCGATGCGGCGAAGTCCGGTCTGACCGAAGATGCGCGGGACGGCTATCAGCGACTGCTCGACGGCGTGCGGAGCCACGACTTTGATGTGATTATCGTCGAGCATTTTGACCGTCTGTCGCGCGATCCGGCAACGATCCAGCGTCTAAAGCAGATTTTCGAGTTTAATCGCGTCGAGCTGATGGATCAGAAGGGGATTTACGCGACCGCTACCGATATCAGCATCGCGAGTCTCTACAATACGATCTACAAGCCCCAGCTTGCCGAAAAGGTTCGGCGCGGGCACGACAACGCTGTGGTCAACGGGAAGATTCCCGGCTCGTATGCTTATGGCTATCGGCCGACGCCTGGAGCGCCGGGTGAGCGTTCGATCGACGAGAATGAGGCGAAGATCGTACTTCGTATTTTCGAGGAGTACGCCGCCGGTCGGTCAACCAGAAATATTGCCGCCGATCTCACGCGCGAAGGCGTGCCTACGCCCGGCGCCACTCGCCACAAGAACAAAGTTGGTCGCACGATCTGGAATCATCAGTGCATCACGGGTGGTCGTAACGGCCGCGGCATCCTCGGCAACGAGCTGTATGTCGGCGTGATCCACTGGAACGTTCGCTCAACAATTCTCAATCCGGAGACGCAGAAGAAGCAGAAGCGCCGCAATCCGGAGGAACATCACCTCATTGTCATGAAGCCTGAGCTTCGGATTGTTCCACAAAAGCTATGGGATATGACGCAAAAGCTACGCAGCGAGCGCGCTGTCCGTATGTTCGGACCGAGCGGCAAGCCGCGGCGTCGCGAGGTAGTTCCGCGCAACAATGAACATCCGCTTGCTGGGACCCTTCGATGTGGGGTTTGCAATGGCCACATGCGAATTGCGCAGTCGTCTCGCGATGGCGGCCCGCGCGCAGCATGCGCCAACGCGCATCAACGCGGGACCTGCGAGCATACCCGTAGCTTTGACATGGACGTCATACTCAAAGACGTTTGCCGCAACATCGATGTGAAGCTGCTCTCTCCAAAGGCCATCGAGGAAGCGATGAGCGCCTGGCAAGAAGAGCGCAAGAACGATCGAAAGAAAGGCAGCGAACGCGAGACGCTTGAACGTCGACGCCGCAAACTCACTGCCGAGATCGAACGCCTATCCTACGCGATCGCGAACAGTCGTCGTAAGCCCGATGAGCTACTGAAACTGATCGATGAGTGCGACCTGGAGCGAGAAAATATTGATGCGCGCTTGCAGTTGCTCGGCGACGGTAGCGGAAACGTGATCCCGTTCGACCATCCGAAGTTCGGAGAGCTTTACTGCTCGGAGGTTAAGAAGCTCGTCACAGCGCTCAAGACCAATCCGAAGGCGACCGAAACGCGAGTCGCTTTCCGCACCTTGATTGGCTGTATTGTAGTGCATCCAGGCCGCAAGCGGATGCCCTACGAATATACGCCGTACCTGAACAGTGCCGCGCTCTTCGGGAAGCAACTTTTCCCTGAAAAAGGCGGGAAAGGCAAAGAGATCGGCAAGTCTGCATACTACAACAATGGCGGGTCAGAGAAGTCCGTATCCTCGAAATAGACGCGGACAGGCAGGACGTGGTGACGGTGCCCGCCGGCGTCGTTCACGAGGCGTCCGGCAAGGTCCGGCCAGGCTTCCAGCTCAGACATCGCGCCCTCCGAGCTCGACAAGCACGATCTCCGGCGGCACGCCGAATCGCATCGGCATCATGCTGCATCCGAGCCCCCCGGAGACGATCAGGTGACGCCCCTCCTCGATGACGTGACCATAGGCGAAGCGGCGCCCATAGCGCGACGGCACGATCGGCGCGAAGCCGGCAATCGCGATCTGGCCGCCATGGGTGTGTCCGGCGACGGTCAGGGCGATGCGTGCAGGTACGTTCGTGAAGGCATCCGGCTCGTGCATCATCAGCAGCGCGGGTGCATCATCCGTGATCCTGGCGAGCGTCGCAGGCAGATCGTCGATACCCCTGATCGATCCTATGCGGCGCTTGCGTCCTCTGCGGCTTCGCTGGAACGCCCATTGATCACCGAGGCCCGCGAGCCAGAACGCCTGTCCCTCGCGGGTGGCGAGCCGGCGGGCATCGTTCTCGTAGACCGGAATGCCTTGTGCTTCGAGCGCGCGCTGCGTGCGCGTGGGCCCCTTCTGGCGCAGTTGCGCTTCCTCGTCATCCCACCAGTCGTGATTGCCGAGAACGGCATGGACGCCGAGCGGCGCCTTGAGCCCGCCGAGCACACGGGCCCAGTCCGCCGTCGGGATCGGCCTGCGCACGAATCGATGGTGCGCCATGTAATCACCGAGCAGGAGGATCAGGTCGGGCGCGAGCGCGTTCGTATCGGCAACGATCCGCTCGACGCGTTCGAGGTCCATCCACGGCTCGCAGGCGTGGATGTCGGCGACGAGCGCGATCCTGAGGTGCGCGCCCTGCGGCCAGCGGGACAGGCGCGGACGGTAGCGGGTGATGCGATGGGCCCAGGGCTCGACGCCGAGCGCGTAGCCCGTGAAGCCGAAGGCCGTGAGCCCCAAACCCATGGCGGCCTTGAGCACTGCGCGACGCGTGAGCATTCAACAATCAGTCCCGTCGAAACAATAGCCGGGGCTACGGCAGCTACCTCAGCCCCGGCCGGAAGCCGCAGCGTCGTCATCGTCCTCGGCTTCGAAAAGGCCGATCTGCGCGGCGGAAGCGCGCGATGGCCCGGTCAGGCCGAGGTGACGGTAGGCGCGTAGCGTGAGAACGCGGCCGCGCGGTGTCCGGCCGATGAACCCCTGCTGAAGGAGGAAGGGCTCGACCACTTCCTCGAGGGCGTCGCGTCCTTCGGAGAGGGCCGCGGCAATGGTCTCGATCCCCACCGGACCGCCGTCGTAGTTCTTCGCGATGCAGTTGAGGTAGCGATGATCGAGGGCATCGAGCCCCTCGTTGTCGACCTCGAGCATGGTAAGGGCGCGGTCGGCGGCAGTTGCATCGATGACGGCGACGCCGTCGACCGCCGCGAAGTCGCGCACGCGCCGGAGCAGGCGGCCGGCGATGCGTGGCGTGCCGCGCGAGCGCCGCGCGATCTCCCGCGCGCCGTCACTCGACATGCGCGCCCCCAAGACCCGCGCACCACGACTTATGACCTTCTCCAACTCGTCGATCGTGTAGAAATTGAGCCGGATGGGAATGCCGAAACGGTCGCGCAGAGGGTTGGTCAGCAGGCCCGCGCGGGTCGTGGCGCCGACGAGGGTGAACTTGGCGAGGTCGATCTTCACCGACCGGGCCGCCGGCCCCTCGCCGATGATCAGGTCGAGCTGATAGTCCTCCATGGCCGGATAGAGGATTTCCTCGACGGCCGGGCTCAGGCGGTGGATCTCGTCGATGAAAAGGACGTCGCGCTCCTCGAGATTCGTCAGCAGCGCCGCGAGGTCGCCAGCCTTGGCGATCACAGGCCCCGAGGTCGAACGGAAGCCGACGCCCATCTCCTTGGCCATGATCTGCGCGAGCGTGGTCTTGCCGAGGCCGGGCGGGCCGGCGAACAGCACATGGTCGAGAGCGTCGCCGCGTCCCCTGGCGGCTTGAATGAAGACGCGGAGATTGCTGCGCGCGGCCTCCTGGCCGATGAACTCGTCGAGCGATTGCGGACGAATCGATGCCTCGAAGGCATCGGCTTCCTTCTTGACGCTCGAGACCAGCCGGTCGGCGTCGCTCATCGAACCACCCCGTTCGAAGCCCCGGGCGCAAGCCTCGACCGCAGCCGGGCACGCCCCACCGTTTCACATTCGTTCTTCGCGCTCATATCATGATTTGCCGCGCCAACGCGAGCGCCGATCGACGCGTGCAGCGACAGTAATCCCGATTGCGCACGACCAATCCGCTGATGTACTGAGCCGCTGCAAAATCAGTTGTGCCGCTTTGGCAAAGCGCTATGTTCGGCACGGTTTGACGGCTAAGCGGCCCTGGGGGAATTGGAAAAGTCGCCGCGTAGCAGCTTCGCCGTCCTCCTTGGACAGTACGAACCATATGGCAGAGCCTCGCATAATCGCCATCGATGCGATGGGGGGCGACCATGGAGTCCCGGTCACTGTACCGGGGGCGGCCATGGCCCTCGAATCCCATCCGGCGATCGGCTTCATCCTGTGCGGCAATCGCGAAATCATCGAAGCCGAGCTGAAGGCCTTTCCGCGCCTCGCAGCAGCTTCGCGGATCGTGCATACCGATACCGCCATCTCCATGGAGGACAAGCCGAGCCAAGCCGTGCGCCGCGGGCGGGGCACGAGCATGTGGCACGCCCTCGACCAGGTGAAGCAGGGCGGCGCGCACGCTGCGCTTTCCGCTGGCAACACCGGCGCCCTGATGGCCATGTCCAAGCTCGTGCTGCGCCCCATGGCCGACATCGAGCGGCCCGCCATTGCGGCCTTCTGGCCGACGGTGAAACGGGAATGTATCGTGCTCGATGTCGGCGCCAACATCGGCGCTTCGGCACGTCAGCTCGCAGAGTATGCGCTCATGGGCGCCGCCATGGCGCGGGCGCACTTCAAGATCGATCGCCCGAGCGTCGGTCTGCTGAATGTCGGCGTCGAGGAAATCAAGGGTGCAGACGAGGTCAAGCAGGCCCACGCATGGCTGAAGCTCCCGGAGCTCGGCCTCCCCATTGACTACAGGGGTTTCGTCGAGGGCGACCAGATTGGACAGGGCCAGGTGGACGTGGTCGTCGTCGAGGGGTTTGCCGGCAACATCGCGCTCAAGACTGCCGAGGGGACCGCGCGCCAGATCGGGGTCTATCTCCGCGAGGCCATGACGCAATCGCTGATAACCAAGATCGGTGCCCTGCTTGCACGGCCCGGCTTTCGAACGCTCCGGCACAAGATGGACCCGCGCCGCGTCAATGGTGGGGTATTCCTCGGCCTCGACGGCATCGCGGTCAAAAGCCACGGTGGCACCGACGCTTTCGGCTTTGCGAGCGCGATCAATGTCGGGTACGAGATGGCCGCTGGCGACCTCAAGGGGCGGATCGCGTCCGATCTCGGCGCCTTCCACGGCAAGCTGGCCGCGATCCCCGAAAACTGAGGCAGGGAACGAACAGTCCGGCATTGGTCGGCTCTTGAATAATTCTCGCGAGGTAAAGCAAAGTGGCCGTCATCAGATCGGTTATCCGCGGCGTGGGCGCCTATCTCCCAAAGCGCGTCATGACCAACGACGACTTCGCCCGGATCGTCGATACGACGGACGCGTGGATCACCGAGCGCACGGGCATCAAGCAGCGCCATATCGCGGCCGATGACGAGCTGACCTCGGATCTCGGCATTGCCGCCGCGAAGCAGGCTCTTGTCCGCTCCGGCATCGATCCGGGCGACATCGACCTCATCATCTGCGCAACCGCGACGCCCGACCGGACATTCCCCGCGACGGCGGTGCGCATTCAGGCGGGCCTCGGCATCACGAACGGCGCGGCCTTCGACATGCAGGCCGTGTGCTCAGGCTTCGTCTATGCAATGACGACGGCCGACAACTTCCTTAAAACCGGCCTTTTCAAGCGGGCCATCGTCGTCGGCGCGGAGACGTTCTCGCGCATTCTCGACTGGTCCGACCGCGGCACGTGCGTACTCTTCGGCGATGGTGCCGGCGCTGTGGTTCTCGAGGCGCAGCCGCAGAAAGGCACGCGTGACGATCGCGGCGTCCTCGCGGCCCGCATCCGCTCGGATGGCCGCTACGAGGACCTGCTCTATGTCGATGGCGGACCTGGCTCCACGAAGACGACAGGTCATCTGCGGATGAATGGCCGCGAGGTCTTCCGCCACGCCATCCAGAAGATCTCGGGCGTGATCGAGGAGACGCTCGTCGAAACGGGGTATGCGGCCGAGGAGATCGACCTCTTCGTCCCGCACCAGGCCAACCAGCGCATCCTCGACGGCATCGCCAAGCGGCTCGGCGTCAACCCGAACAAGATCATGACGACGCTGGCCAAGCATGGAAATACGTCTGCGGCCTCGATCCCGCTCGCGCTGAACCAGGCCTTCGAGGAGCACCGTCTGAACGAGGGCGACCTCGTTTTGATGGAGGCCATGGGCGGCGGATTCACCTGGGGTGCGGTCCTCGCGCGCTGGTGAGGCGGCGTCCGAACGATGCGTGCGCGGTCACATCGAAATTGATCATCTGTTGCTGCTGAACAATTTTTATTGCGATTTCAGCCGGTTGTTGTTCTCAGGCATTGACCCGAATGATTGCTGCCGGTAGCTTCTATGCAATCAAGCATCGGGGAGGCGTTTACCAATGGGCAACAAGACATTGACCCGTGCGGATCTGGCGGACGCATTGGTGCGGAAAGTTGGTCTGCCGAGGAATGAATCGCAGGAACTCGTCGAGCGCGTGCTCAGTGAGATTTCCGAGACCCTGTCGCAGGGTGAGGGCGTCAAGCTTTCCTCGTTCGGATCGTTCGGCGTGCGCTCCAAGGCGCAGCGGATGGGCCGCAACCCCAAGACCGGCGAGGAGGTGCCGATCACCCCGCGCCGGGTCCTGGTCTTCCGGCCGAGCAACATCATGAAGGAGCGTATCAATACGCGTCTCAATCGGCGTAAGGCGGCGGAATGATGTGATGATGCGGTAATTTCGGGATGGCCTTGAGCCGTTGGGCGACGGCGCGGGGCCATGAAAAAGGCGGGGAACTATCATGGCGAAGGCGGCGGATGCGTTCCGCACGATCAGCGAGGTATCGACCGAGCTGGACGTGCCGAAGCATGTATTGCGCTTTTGGGAACAGCGCTTCAAGCAGCTCAAGCCGCTGAAGCGCGGGGGTGGCCGGCGGTTCTACCGGCCCGAGGACGTCGAGCTCATCAAAGGCATAAAGGCCCTGCTCAATCGCGATGCCTACACGATCAGAGGCGTTCAGCGCATCCTCAAGGAGCAGGGCGTAGAGATGGTCAAGCGGCTCGCTTCCGGCGAGGCGGCGCCCATGATTGCCGCCGTGCCGCAGGCCAAGGAGGCGGCAGCCGCCGCGCCGTCGTCAATTGGGCGCCGGGCGAACGGAGCCCGCAAGGCGGGCGCTGGCGGCGAAGGTGCGGCTCCGTCGGCGGCGGTGGGACGCGATGTCGTCGCGGCGGCAATCTCGGAGCTTAGCGCCTGCCGTGCGCTGCTCGTGGGTGAAACGCTGCGCGCCAAGGCGCCACCTTCGGCCAGCGCAGCCGGCGGCCGACGGTAAGCCGTGACCGGGCGCCCCCGCTCAGCGCTGGCGTCGCCCGGTGACGCGGACGTGTGGATTGTCGATCTTGCTGTCGTGGGCGCGCCGCTGTTGGCGCTCGAGAAGGATCGGCACCTGCTCACCGAGGCTGAAAGCGCGCGCGCCGATCTTATTGCCGATCCGGTGCGCCGCACGGACTGGATCGCAGCGCACGCGGCCCTTCATCTCACGCTTGCAGACCATATCGGCCAGCCCCTCCAGTTCGCGGTGGGCGGAATCGATGGAAAGCCGCGCATCGCCGGCTGGGATGGCGACTTCAGCCTCACACATAGCGGCCGTCTCGCGCTCATTGCCATCCGTGAGCAGGGGCATGTCGGGATCGACGTCGAGGTGCGCCGTAACGTGAGCCTCGGTGCCGCACGCCGGCGCCTGATCGAGATCGCCGGTGCCGCATGCGCCGAGAGGCCGCTCCCCGTTGGCGATCCCGAAATGGGCTTCCTCGCCGCCTGGGTGCGGCTCGAGGCCATCGGGAAGATGCGCGCGACGGGCATCGGCGCACTGCTGGAGACGCTCGGTATTGTCGCGCGAGGCCCGGGTGCGGAAACGGTGGCCGAGCGCACGCGCCGGCTTGTAATCGACGAAGCGCAGCCTATCGGTGTTGCCGATATCGACGTGGGGCGCTTTGACGCCGTTGCGGCCCTGGCCACGTCGCCACCCGCGGGGCCGCCAATGCTGCACGATCTCGCCGCTGAGCTTGCCTCTCTCGGCGGCTGATGCGAGGCCTGCCGGGCGCGCATGAGGGGTACCTCCGCGGAGATTGCAACTGGAGCGCCCTTCGCGCGCCTGCTATTTCGAGGATCGAGCAGAGGCCGAGCGCAGGGATGAGAACCGTATGAACGATGCCAGCCGGATCGCCGGGGAACGAGCCATCACGGTCGAGGAGGCCATCCGTGGCCGCAAATCGACGCGCGCCTTCCTGAAGACACCGGTGCCGCGCGAGCTGATCGCACGCATTCTCACAACCGCCGGACGCGCGCCCTCGGGCTCCAACATCCAGCCGTGGAAGGTGCACGTGTTCGACGGCAAGGTCCGCGATGAGATCGCGGCCGATCTCTGCCGCCGCTATGACACCGTCGGAGAAGGCGAGCGCGAGTACGAGTATTATCCCGTCAAGTGGCGCGAGCCCTATCTGGCGCGGCGGCGGGCCTGCGGCTGGGGCCTCTACGGCACCATGGGCATCACACGCGACGACAAGGCCGGCATGCATGCTCAGCGCCGACAGAACTACGAGTTTTTCGGCGCGCCCACCGCCTTCATCTTCACGATCGACCGCGAGTTGGAGAAGGGCTCCTGGCTCGACGTGGGCATGTTCATCCAGTCGATCATGATCGCGGCGCGCCAGTTCGGCCTGGAGACCATCCCGCAGGCGGCGCTTGCCAACTATCACGAGGTCCTGCGCGCGCGCCTCGCGATTCCCGATAGCGAGATCGTCATCTGCGGCATGGGGATCGGCTATCCCGACACGAGCGCGAAGGTGAACAGCTTTACGACCGATCGCGAGCCGCTCGAGAATTTCGTCACGTGGGTCGATACGCTGACGCCGGCGAAGAGCTGAAGGAAGCGGCTAGCCCTCAGCGAGCGCGAGGTTCAGCTGCTCGCCTGCCGCGTCATCGCGTGCGCCGAAGCTCGACAGGGTGACGCCGACGAGCCGGATACCCTTGCTCAGTGGATAGACGGAGCGCACGAGCTGAAGGCTCGCCGCGTGCAGCGCTTCGCGCGACGTTACCGGCGCGTCAAATGTGCGGCTGCGCGTCGCGAGCTGGAAATCGGCGTATTTGATCTTGACGGTCACCGTGCGGCCGAGGGCGCGCGTCTTCTCGCACCATGCCCAGACATCGTCGGCCATCTCGCAAACGGCCGCTTCGATTTCGGTAGGTTCGACGAGGTCGCGCGAGAAGGTCGTCTCCGAGCCCGAGGACTTCCGCGGGCGGTCTGGCACCACGGCGCGGGGGTCCTCGCCGCGTGCGAGACCGAAGTACCAGGAGCCGGACTTGCCGAAATGCTGCTGGAGGAAGGTGAGCTCGCGCTGCTTGAGATCGGCGCCCGTGAAAATGCCGAGCCGGTTCATCTTCTCGGCCGTGACCGGGCCGACGCCGTGGAACTTGCCGACGGGCAAATCGGCAATGAACGCTTCGCCCGCGCCCGGCGGGATGACGAACTGGCCATTGGGCTTGCGATGGTCCGACGCGAGCTTGGCCAGAAACTTGTTGTACGAGACGCCGGCCGAAGCCGTGAGGTGCGTCTCGGCGAGAATACGGGCGCGGATTTCCGTTGCCGTGGCCGACGCGGTCGAAAGGCCTCGCAGGTTCTCGCTCACGTCGAGATAGGCCTCATCGAGCGAGAGCGGCTCGATGAGCGGCGTGTACTCGGCAAAGATCGCGCGGATCTGCAGGGACACAGCGCGATAGACATCGAAGCGCGGCTTGACGAAGACGAGCTCCGGACACTTGCGCAGGGCCGTGCTCGAAGGCATCGCCGAGCGCACGCCGAACGCGCGCGCCTCATAGCTCGCCGCCGCCCCGACGCCGCGCGCGGCCCCGTGCCCGACGGCGACAGGGC
>CAUJKI010000627.1 GCA_963205015.1 Pseudomonadota bacterium | reverse complement strand
TGCATCGAAGCCGGTGGTCTCCCGTAAGCCGGAGAAGACCGCCCAGGCCAAGAAATCGGCTGCGAAGCCCGCGGCCAGCAAGGGCGCCGTGCCCGCCAAGAGCGCGAAGTCCAAGCCTGTCGTGGCAAAGGCCCAGGCCTCGGCGAAGCCGCCGGCAAAAGTATCGGCCAAGACCCAGAACAGAACCCAGGCAAAGGTCGCCGTCGCGGCCACGCCCAAGATGAAAGCAATAATCGAAGTGACCGCTGCTCAGAAGAAGACGACTGCCACCAAGCCCGTTGCGACCAAGACCGCTGGCACCAAGACCGTTGCCCCGAAGACCGCGCCGCCCAAGGCCATCGAGACAAAGGCTGCGCCGGCGAAGGCCGTGCCGGCTGCGAAGTCCCCCGCCGTCGCGCCAAAGACCGCAGCGCAGGCCATGCTTGCCGCGCGCGTCAAGGCGCCTGCGGCGCCGGCTGCCCGCGCCATGCCCGCTGCCGTCCACAAGCCGGCAGCCCGCATGATGACGGCGCCCTCGATGCCGGTGCTGCCCGCTCAGCCGCCCATGCCGCGTGCGGCCGCGGCCCCCAAGGAGGTGGCGGCCAAGGCAGCGGAGGCACGCCGTCAGCAGATGCTGGCGCAGCCGAAGAAGCCGGTCAATCAGCGCCATGGCTTCAAGATCGGCGAGTCGATCGTCTATCCGGCCCATGGTGTCGGCCAGATTGTCGGGATCGAGGAGCAGGAGATCGCGGGCATGTCCCTCGAGCTGTTCGTGATCCAGATCGAGAAGGACAAGCTTACGCTGCGCGTGCCGACGGCGCGCCTCGAGGCGGCCGGTATCCGCAAGCTCGCGGAGGACAATATCGTCGCGCGGGCCATGGAGACGCTCAAGGGGCGCGCGCGCATCAAGCGGACCATGTGGAGCCGCCGGGCGCAGGAGTACGAGGCCAAGATCAACTCCGGTGACCTGATCGCGATCGCCGAGGTGGTCCGGGACCTCTACCGTTCCGAGACCCAGCCCGAGCAGTCCTACTCCGAGCGCCAGCTCTATGAGTCCGCGCTCGACCGCATGGCGCGTGAGATCGCCGTCGTCGACAAGCTCGATGAGCGTACGGCCATGCAGCGCATCACCGAGGTGCTCTCGCGCAGCGCCCGCGGCCGCCGCACGACCGAGGAGAGCGCCGGCGATACGCAGGCTGCCTGAGACGGCGACATCAAGCTCCGAAAGGCGAAAGCCCGGCAGCGCAAGCTGACCGGGCTTTTTGCTGAGATAGTGCTTGTAGTGGAAAGCTCTACTCCGCCGCCTCGGCGCGGACGGATTGCCTCGCGCCCTTCTTCGGCTTGAAGCCGATGCCGATGTCGCGCACGGGGGCGCCGGCGCGCTTCTGCGCTTGCGTCATGGTGCGCTTGAGATCGGCGAAATAGGGAAGATGCTCGACCTCGATGGCGTGGCGTGGCGTATCCTTGAAGTTCGCCCGCACCCATTCCTTGCGCTGCTCGATCTCGGCCAGCATGCCGGTCTTGTCGGGGAAGGCCGCGCGACCTGCCTCGTGCTCGCGGATCCAGCGGGTCTGGCCTTCGCAGATCCAGTTGAGGGCGGTGTCCGAGTTGAAGAAGGCAAGAAAGTAGAGGCCGCGCCAGTCGGGCGGCACGATCCGCATATAGAGATCGAGCCCGTTATCCCTGATGGCGAGGATCTCCGGGGGCACGAAATCGAGGTCGATCTCGTAGCCCGTAGCCGCGATCAGCGTGTCGAACTCTTCGCGCGTGCCGTCGACGAAGTCGAGGGTCTGGCCCTCGATGCGGTCGATGCCGTTCTTCACGATCACGCGGCGGTAGTGGATGTGATTGACGATGTTGGCGTTCGACGTCGCGTGCACGCGTTTGGCGGTGGTCGGGAAGCCCAAGCGCTTCATGTCGCCCTGGATGATGTAGACGAGCGCCTTCAGCACGCGATTGCGCACGGCCGCGGGAATCCACGGTTTGTAGAAGGGCTGGATGGTATCCCAGAACGGACGTCCGAAGGCGAGCTTCGGAATGATCAGCGCGCTCGATCGCGCGACGAGAACCGTCCGCTCGGCGCCGACCGCGAGGTCACTCGCGATGTCGAGGGCGCTGTTGCCGACGCCGACGACGCACACGCGCTTCTTTACGAAAGGCGCGGGCTCCTTGTAGTCGTGCGAGTGCAGATACTCGCCCTTGAAGCCGTCGCGGAACATTGGCACTTCGAGCGGCTTCGTCAGATGTCCGCTCGCGACGACGACCGTGTCGTGCTCGAAAACCTCGCCGGCTTCGCTCTTGAGCTGCCAGCGCGGCTTATCGGGCGAATAGGAAGGTGCGGGTCTCAGATCGACGATCTTGGTGTTGAAGCGCACGCGCTTTGTGATGCCGAAGTGTTCGCCGTAGTCCTTGAGGTACTTGGCCATATCCCAGTGCGACGGGAACGGCTGCACGCTGGGATCGAAAGGATAGTCGGAGAAGCTCGTGAGATCGCGCGCGGTGTTGATGTGCAGCGTGCGGTACGCCGAGGAGCGGTTGTTGTCGTTGTTGTAGACCCACATGCCACCGATGTGGCTGCCGATCTCATAGAGGGTGACGTCCCACCCCTCTTCCAGCATGTGCTTCGCGCAGGT
>CAUJKI010000626.1 GCA_963205015.1 Pseudomonadota bacterium | reverse complement strand
AATGGCAACCGCGAGAATGATGCCCAGTGCGACTGCGATCCCGAA
Source organism: Pseudomonadota bacterium (assembly GCA_963205015.1). GTDB lineage: Bacteria > Pseudomonadota > Alphaproteobacteria > Rhizobiales > Hyphomicrobiaceae. Next base: position 4,559 of record CAUJKI010000626.1, on the reverse strand, counting down.
CCCGAGGGCGGTGACGGCGAGCGTATAACCCGAATGGCGAATGAAGACGCTGGGAGTGGACCAGAATTCGGAGAAGATCGCCGAGGGCGCCGGCAGGATCAGCGGCGACGGCGAGAATAGATGGACGCAGGCCTCCCAAACGACCAGAAGCGCGGCAACGATGGCGAAGGCGTCTCGCGTCCGGCTTTCCGCCAGCAGGCGCTTGAAAATGCCGTGCTTCATTCCTTCAGAATCCCCAGCTCTGCGAAATGGTGACGAATCTTTCCGGTCAACTCGCCGAAGCGCTTCGTTTCCCGCACGGAAAGCGGGCGAGGCCTTGGAATATCGATGTCAATGACGTCGACGATCCGCCCCGGCGCCCGGGACATCATGACGACGCGATCGGAGAGATAGACGGCCTCGACGATACTGTGCGTGATGAACAGCACCGTTTTGCGTTGACCGTGAGCGCTATCCTGCCAGATGCGCGTGAGCTCCACATTGAGATCGTCGCGCGTCATGGCGTCGAGGGCGCCAAACGGCTCATCCATGAGCAGCAGCTCGGGATCGCACAGCAACGCACGACAGATCGACGCGCGCTGGCGCATGCCACCCGAGAGTTCCCAGGGATGGCGGTTCTCGAAGCCGCCGAGGCCGAACCGCTTCAGGAGCTCCACCGCGCGTCCCTCGACTTGCGTGCGCTTCAAACCGAGGAACTCGGCGGACAGGAGGACATTGTCGAGGATCGTGCGCCAGTCCAAAAGCACATCACGCTGGAAGACCACGCCGAGGCGATCCGGCGGCCCCTTGACTGGCGCGCTGCGCACCGAGATCTGACCCGAGCTCACGCCCTCCAGCCCCGCCACGCACTTCAGAAGCGTGCTCTTGCCGCATCCCGACGGCCCGACCACGCTCAGGAATTCACCACTACGGATATCGAGGTCGATATCGGCGAGCGCCGTCACATCCCCGCGCGGGGAAGGATAGACCTTTCCCATGCGGGAGATCTCGACATAGGAGTGAGCGGCGGTGCGGGCGTCCATCGTCGGCGCTAGTCGATGAGATCGTTGGTGTAGAAGTCGCTGGCCTTCCAGCCGGCCTTCACCACGCCGGCCTGCTCCATCGATTTCAGCGCAGCCTCCCAGTCGGCCTCCGCCTGCCATCCAATCGGCTTGCCCGCAGTCGCTGGCGTCTCGAAGTACTCGATCGTCAGCTTGATCTGGCCTGTCAGTACGTCGGGATTGAGCTTGGCGTCGGGACGCTGAGCCATGATTGCTTTGGCACCATCTTCCGGATTCTTGGCCAAATGCGCCCAGGCGCGCTGTTGCACCTTGACGAGCTTTTTCAACGCGGCTGCCCGCGACTTGAGCGTGTCATCCCGAGCGACAAGACCGTAGGCCGGGAACGTGATACCGGCATCCGAGGCCAGCAGGCACTTCGACGGTCGCGGCTTCTCCGCAACCGGCAGCGCCGAGCCCACTGTCGACATCAGGCCATCGGCGCGTTTGGCGGTATATGTGCCCCAGAGAGCTGCCGGATCGACGAACTCGACCTTGACCTGCTCGCGGTCCATGCCTCCGGACTTCAGATAGAGGTCGATGAACGGTGCCCACGGGCTCGCTGCGAAGACGACAACGGTCTTGCCCTTCAAGTCCGCGACCTTGCTGACCGGCGAGTCCTTGTCCACCAGGATGCACAGGTCGGTCTTGCGCTGGAAGTTCATGAACGACTTGATCTGGGCGCCCTGTGCGCGCGCACCTCCGATCAGGCCGACCTGTACCTGACCGATGTCGACCTGGCCGGCATTCACGAGCTGGATCGTATTGCCGGAACCGCGACCGTCCTGGATATCGACGTCGAGCCCTTCCTCGGCAAACCATCCCTTATCCTTGGCGAGGTGCATCGCCGCCTGGACGCCCCACGGAGAGAAGTCCAGCCTGACCGTCAGCTTTTCCTGCGCTGCGGCAGGTAGAGAGAGCGAAGCAGCGAGAAAGCTCGCCAGCCCCAATGTCAGAACCATGCGTCGTTTCATCGATAATCTCCCTTGTGCAAAGCGGTAGAGGACGGGTTGATTGGCACCTATTCCAAGCGTGATCGATCCCTTGGACGGCTGCTTCGTCGCGCTGTTCGCTTTGAGCCCGCCAAGCTGCCACTGCCGCTCTGCAAATAGCCGAGCACCATCTCGACGACATGCTCCCGCCGTTCGGCAAGCCTCTTCGGACTGTCAAGCTTCTGATTGAAGATCCACGACAGCGTGTATCTGTTTGAAAGGTGGAAGTACGCCAGCGCCGAGATCGACAGGTAGAGGTCGACCGGATCCACGTTGGCGCGAAACGATCCCTCCTGCTGGCCGCGCGCGAGGAGCGTCTTGAGCGTCTGCAGGAGCGGAATGTAGAGCGATTTGACGACCTTCGACTGCTTGAGATAGTGCGCGTAGTGGATGTTCTCGATGCTCATCAAGCGGATGAGCTCAGGCGTCGCCACGAAATGATCGAAGGTGTGGGCGACGAGCGCGCGCATGCCTTCGATCGGCGGGAGATCGCGCACCTCGAGATCGCGCTGGTGCTCGCGCATATCACTATAGATGCCCTCCAGAATCCGAAGGTAGAGATCCTCCTTGCTCTGAAAGTAGTGATAGATGAGGTTCTTGTTGACGCCAGCCCGCTTAGCGATGCGGTCCACGCGCGCGCCGCTCAGTCCATGCGTGACGAACTCTTCACGCGCAGCCTCCAGGATCTTGGCCTGGCTCGCTTCCGAACTGCGGATCGGCTTGTGACGCAGACTACCTTGGGGGCGGGGGCTATGCTCCATGGCCGGCTCCTGATCGAGCGGCGTCTGCCTTCGTGCGCCGAAGGCTCTGGCTGGCGGCCTCGTCGACAAGGCCGTTTGCGCCGAGCACGATACCATGCCGTTCGCGCGCATATGCCGGTGTGATCTTTCCGTCGTGAATGTCTTCGAGAACGAGAGCCGCATCGCGCGTCAAGGGGTCGCCGAAGCCGCCGCCTCCGGCCTGATCGTGAATGATCACCGTGTCCTGCTCGACAGTCATGGTGATCTTGCCGGGCAGTGGGCGCGTCTCGCCGTTCTGCACCATCGCATTGCGCGAGGGACCACCCTCCTCGCCCCCGGCGAGGCCGTAGGGGCGGAACAGTACGCGATCCGTGCGCATCTGCAGCAGCGCCTCCGGTGCGAGAATGCGATAGGCGCGGCGCACACCGATCCCACCGCGCCAGTGTCCCGCCCCGCAGCTGTCGGGAACAAAGGCATACTCCTCCACGCGCACGGGATGCTCCGCTTCCATGACCTCGACGGGCATGTTGGAAAGGTTCTGCGAGGCATTGGTGACGGCTTCCAGGCCGTCCTTGTCGGGCCGTCCACCCCATGCGCCGCAGATCATATCGACGATGATGAAGGGCTTGCGGTTCGCTCTGAGGCCGCTGATGCAGATGACGCTGTTGCCGCCCTCGCCGGCGGCCGGGACACGGTCCGGAACGATCTGTGCGAGCGCGCCGAGCATCGTATCGAATACCCGATACCCCGTGAGCGCGCGCGCCGCACATGGTCCCGGCATCACCGGGTTCAGCACGGATGCCTCCGGCGCCTTAACCTCGATGCAGCGGAATACACCGACGTTGTTCGGAACATCGCGGCTGAGCACGCAACGAACGCTCAGATAGGTGAGGGAATGCGTGAAACTCAGCGTAGAGTTCAGTGCGCCTTTTACTTGCGGGGAAGAGCCGGTGTAGTCGACCAGCAACGTACCATCATCGCGAACCGTGATCGCGACACAGATCGGGATCGGCGTCTCTGAGAACCCGTCGTTGTCGATATGGTCCGTGAATCGGTACGTGCCCTTGGGCCACTGCCGGATCTCGGCCTTGGTCAGCCGCTCCGCGTAATCGAGCAGCTCCTGCATGTAGGCTTCGACCTCGTCCGCGCCGTAGCGCTGCAGAAGCTTGATCAGGCCGCGCTTGCCGACCTGGGCGGCGGCGAACTGAGCCGACAAGTCCCCCCAGACGCGATCCGGAACGCGGACGTTGATCTTGATCAGGGTTTCAAGCGTCTCGTTGAGCTTGCCGCGATCGTAGAGCTTCAGCGGCGGGATGCGCAGACCTTCCTGGTAGATCTCCGTGGAGTCGGAGGCATTGGAGCCGGGCACGCGGCCGCCGACGTCGGTGTGATGACAGATGACAACAGCGAACGCCCGCCGCTTTCCCTCGTAGAACAGCGGGACGAACATGAAGATGTCCGGCAGGTGCATGCCGCCGTGATAGGGATCGTTCATGATGACGACGTCGCCGTCGTGCAGATCATCGCCGTACTTGGACAGCACGGACTGCATCGCTTCGGGGATGGCGCCGAGATGCTGCGCGATGGTCTTCGCCTGCGCCACCATCTGCCCATCGGCGGCACACAAGGCTGCCGAGAAATCCATAACGTCCTTGACGATCTCCGACCGCGCGATGCGTACAACGGTGTACGCCATGTCGTCGGCGATCGAGTCGAGACCGCTCTTGATGACCGCGAATGTGATCGGATCGACGTTCATGCGCTGCCTTCGATCTTGAGGACCAGATTGC
>CAUJKI010000625.1 GCA_963205015.1 Pseudomonadota bacterium | reverse complement strand
TGATCAAGGGATATCCGGAAACGCCCCCGCGGGACCGCCTCTCAGGCGGCAAGTAACGCAACGGCGCGCGCAAGGCGGGCCACTTCGTCCTCGGTGTTGTAGTAATGCGGCGAGGCCCGCACGATCATCGGCAGCGACCGTGCCGTCGCGTCGAGAAGCGTACTCGACGGCTGGGAGGTGGTCACATTGATGCCGTCCGAGGCCAGGCGCCGCTGCACTTCCTCTGCATCCGCGCCCGCAACCGTGAAGGTCACGATAGCCGCCCGCTCCCTCCCCAGATCGTGGATGGCCACACCGGGAATGCGCCGGAGCTCATTGCGCATCATGTCGGCGAGCAGGCGGCAACGGGTCATGATCGGCTCCATGCCGATCGACAGCGCGTAGTCGATGGCAACGCCTAACCCGAGGCGGGCTGCATAGTTGTTTTCCCAGGTCTCGAAACGCCGGGCATCAGGGCGAAGCTCATAGCGATCCGCTGCGACCCACGGCGCACCAAAGTGGTCGATGATCGGCGGCTCAAGTTGCAGCATCAGCTCGCGTCGCACATAGAGAAAGCCGGTCCCTCGCGGCCCCCTGAGGAACTTGCGCCCTGGCGCCGAGAGCATGTCACAGCCGAGCGCGACAACGTCGACCGGCATCTGCCCGACGGCCTGGCAGGCATCGAGCAGATAGGGAATGGCGTTCCGGCGCGCGATCTTCCCGATGGCAGCCGCCGGGTTCACGAGGCCGCCATTGGTCGGAATCCAGGTGATGGCGATGAGGCGAACGTGATCATCGATCATGCGCTCCAGAGCGGACACGCAAAGCGCACCACTCTCATCGTTCGGGATGACCTCGATGACTGCGCCCGTCCGCTTTGCAACCTGCAGGTAGGCAACGTAGTTCGCCGCGTACTCCGCTTGTGCCGTAAGAATGCGATCACCGGACTGAAACTTCAGGGCGTAGAACGCCATCTGCCACGCAACCGTGGCATTCTCCACGAGCGCGATCTCGTCGGGTGCTGCCCCGAGCAGGCGCGCGACGCTTCGATACACACCGTTGAGCCGCTCCGCCTGCTCGTCCTCCGTCTCGTATCCGCCGACCTCCGCCTCGCGCCGGAGATAGCCCGTCATCGCATCGAGAACCGGCGTCGGCATGAGCGCGGCGCCAGCATTGTTGAGATGAATGCGATGGTTCACACCGATCGTCTCGGCACGCACACGCTGAAGATCGATGCTCATGCTGGTTGCGAGTATGAGAGTGGACTATGTCGAGGCAGGGTGTGTTGCAGCAATCGACGGCATCGCACGCAGACGTTCTGCGAATTGCCTCAGATGCGGATTGCCCGTCTCGAGATCAGCCATTCGATCGTCTCGGGCGAAGTCGAGCCCGACCAGCAGCAGCAGATGCGCCATGGTCGGTGGCCCCTGCATGATGGGGTGCCTCACCTCCTCATTCCAGGTGGCCGCAAGCCGCTCCGCGCGCGCGACCTCGTGCTTGAGGATGGTCGGCGAGCGCTCATCCGGCGGCCGGCGCATCTCGCGCACCCAGACAGAGACGCCGTCCGCAAAGCTCCGCGCGCGTGCCTCGAGGCGACCATAGGTCCAGCGATCAGCGGAGGGTGGGGCATGAAAGCGCGGTGCGCCGTCGAGCGCATCGAGATAGGCCGCGATCAGGCCGCTGTCTTCCATGCCCGTACCATCGGCGAGGACGAGATACGGCACGCGCCCTGAGGGATTGACCGCATAGTACGGGCTGTTCTCCTCGCGGGTGCGTGCTGTGACCAATTCAATGCGCGACGACAGGCCCTTCTCGAGCACGACGATCCGCACCACGCGCGCATATGGAGAAGTGCTGGTAACGTAGAGCCTCATGGCTTCCCCTCGAAAACGCGCTTGTCAGGACGGCTGAGCGACATGGCGCGGTCGTGTCCCAGCCAAGCGGGGCCGTTATCTCGCCTTGCGCGAGGAAGTCTGGCGGAAGAGGCATCCACCGAAGAACAGTCCGAATTCCTCTCAGGAACGATCATAACGCCCCTATCTAAGTGATTTAGCTGTATCTTCTTGAACGTCACGCCTCTCTCGCCATCTCTATCATTTACTGGGTCTCACGCAAATGGTGGGATTGAAAGGTCGAGGCAGCAGGGCGGAGTGGCCCGGTTGATCAACCGTCTGAGCGCTTGCCAGATCGAGTTCACGCAGGCACCGGACCGCTGCGGCGACGGAGCTGGCCTCCGTCTGATCGTAGGCGCAAATGCGCGGACGCAATGGGTCTTCCGCTATCGTTTCGGGGGCGCCCGCCGTCGACGCTGTTTGAGGCTTGTGTAAAACATCAACCGACCGACTCCAAACGAAGAGCGATCAAGCATGATCCAGCGTGTTCTCGTGACCGGTTCCGCCGGACGAATCGGAAGAGCTGCTGTCGCGGCCATTGCCGCGCGCTGCCACACCGTCGTCGGATTGGACATCCACCCGTCGCCCGGCCTGCCACCAACGCAAGTGTTCGTAGCGTCGCTGCTGGAGCAGGACAAACTTTCAGCCGCAATGGCAGGCGCTGACTGCCTCGTACATCTCGGCGCAACGCCGGACGATGCCGTCTATCCACGCCCCGCCCTACCCGGGGACGTCGACAACTTCGAAGATGAGCTCGTCCCGAACAACATCGTCGGCGCCTACCGGGTGATGGAGGCTGCGCGCAAGGCCGGCGTGAAAAAGCTCGTGCTCGCCAGTAGCGGGCAGGTGATCGTCGGCCACCGCAAGGCCGGCAACATCCCGGTCCGCGCAGAGGCGTCGTACGCGCCTCGCTATCTCTACGCCTGCACCAAGGTGTTCCTCGAGCAGCTCGGCCAAGTCTATGCCGCCCATCACGGCATGAAGGTGATCGCCGTGCGGCTCGGTTGGTGTCCGCGCAACCCAGACCAAGTGGCCGAGCTGACCGCCAACCCCAACGATCAGGACGTGTACCTGAGCCCTGCCGATGCCGGCCGCTTTTTCGCTTGTGCCGTCGATGCGGCCCTCGATCGCCTGCCGCCGTTCGCACCCGTCTATGTCACGAGTCGGCCGCTCGCTCGCGAGCGCTATGATCTAGGGCCCGCGCGCGACCTTGTCGGCTATGAACCCCAGGACTGTTGGCCCACCGACGCTGGCGCGTTTTGAGCCTGACCGGACCGGACGCCAAGGCAACGGCGGCGCGAGAAGAGTAGCGGACGGAAGTATGTCGTCGGCAGGCGCTGTGGACTGGCCGGCCAATGTTTGGAGAGTGCTCAGATCGCGCCAGGTCAGGCCCGATTGGCAACTACCAGTCGCTGAATGAATTTTAGAGTTTCGGCAAGGGTTGTGGCTCTGTCCACATGCCGACGCGAAGTCCCACTTTGCGGCGACGGGCCAAAAGCAGACAGCAGTTCCGCGCAAAACTCGACGGTTGGAGCTTGAATATCTCCTAGCTTCCCGGAATTGCTAGACACTCGATGATCTCTACGGAATCTCCCGGGAATATCGCGAAGTGCGGATGATCTTTGAACATGCGCGCAGCGGCGTCGTGCGACTCTGCTTCGATGATGACATAACCAGTCAGGCTATTCCGTGTATCCGCCACGCCCTCTGCGGACGCCCTCTTTGTGACGCCCAAAGGCCCTCCGGCATCAATGATACTGGACTGGTTTGCATTCATCCAGTTACCCCAAGCTGCCATGCCGCGAGCTCGCTCATTTTCATCAATCGCTGTTGCAGCCTTTTCGGCCGCAGTGGCCGATCCAATGTAAAGAGCAAGAAACTTCTTCATGAACGCCTACGGTTTTGTGCGATTTTCTGACTGCCAACTATAGGGCTCAGGACACTAGATGCGCAATAATCGCCACAGTTAGACGAGACTTAGCCAACATCCGCTTTGGGTCTTGGTTGTGTGAGAACGCGGCGGGGTGAGTTCCGACGGATTCGTGCTTAGTAGTGGTGGCGGTTTTTATCGGTTTCGTCGTCGAGAGCACGTTCTGATCGATCCTGAAGCGCGTCGGCGGCCCTTACAAGCTTCAGATCGAGGCGGACGCTTCGGCGTCACGCACGCACGGCCGCGATCAGCCCCTTCACGCCGACGATGTTCATGACGCGCGTCAGATTGTAGGCGAGCACGTGCAGGGCCATTTCGGAGGCGACACGCGGCAGCGTCTTCATCAGGAAGTGCGTCGCGCCCATGCGCATCTTCATGGTGCCGAACGGATGTTCGACCGTCTCGCGGCGCTCACGCATCGCGTTCGGGTTCGCGTCGAGCCGCTCCTGCACCGCTTCGAGGACATGCTCGTGCTCCCAGCGTTTGATGCGGCGCTCGTTGCCGGTCGTGCATTTGCGCCGAAGCCGGCAGTCCCCGCACACGTTCGTCCAGTAGACGCGCATCTGCTTGCCATCCTCGTCGCGCACGAACCGGTATGTGAGCCACTGGCCGGCCGGACAGCGATAGGCGTCCTGCGTGTCGAGATAGTAGAAGTCCTGTTTGCCGAAACGGCCATCGGCCTTGGCGCCCGACGTCATCGGCTTCGGCAGCGTCACCGACACGCCGATCTGCTCGCATTTGAGGATCTCGGGGCTGTTGTAGTAACCGCGGTCGGCGACCGCATCGAGTTCGTCGACCTGCAGCACGTCCTTCGCCTGCTCGGCCATGTTGGCGAGCTGCGCGCGATCGGAACCACTGTTGGTCACTTCGTGCGCAATGATCAGGTGATTCTCGGTCTCGACTGCCACCTGCACGTTGTAGCCGACGACACCGGAGCCGCGACCGCTCGTCGCCATCGAGCGACTGTCGGGATCAGTGAGCGAGACCTGCTCGTCGGGCGAGGCAAGCACGCGCTTCTCGTGCGCATCGAGCTTCGCCATCTCCTCCTTCAGCTTAGCGAGCTTCTCGTTGAGGTGCTTCTCCTTCATCGCCAATGCCAGCGTCGGCATCTGCTGGTCGGCGGTATCAAGCTGGCTCAAATAGCGCGCGACGCTTTCTTCGAGCTGCTGGCGACGGCGTTCGACCTTGCCCTTGGTGAAGTTCTTGTCGCGATTGTTGACGGCTTTGAACTTCGAGCCGTCGATAGCGACACTCGCCGTCGCGAGCAGTCCCATCTCGCGGCATAACTCGACGAACGTCGCGCAGACCTTCTTGAGTGGTTTACCGTTGTCGCGGCGGAAGTCGGCGATCGTCTTGTGGTCGGGCACCAGCCGGCCGAGCAGCCACAGCAGTTCCAGATTACGCCCCGCTTCGCGTTCGAGCCGCCGACTCGACTGCACGCGATTGAGATAGCCGTAGATGTAGAGTTTCAGAAGCGTCGCCGGATTGTAGCCGGGCCGCCCCGTCGCGGCGGGCTCGACGCCGTCGAAACCCATCTCGGCCAGATCGAGCGCATCGACGAACGCGTCGATCGCGCGCACCGGATTGTCCTCGCCGATCCAGTCGTCGAGGCACTCCGGCAAAAGCGTCGCCTGCCCCCGATCCGCACCCTCGACGAAGCGCCCCATGATCGCCCCCCCAATTCGCGAGGAGAATCATACCCGACTCGCCCTTTCCACACAGCCAGGGTCATCAGCATCGGTTCGGCTGGTGGATGGCAGCTTCCGCTCAACTTCTACGAACAGACACGTCCGACATTGAGAGCCATCGTTACAAAGAGCTAACAGAGGACATCGCTACTCAACACGTTCGAGGGTCGTGACGAACACGATTTCGCGACCTGTCGCGACACTTTTGGTGGGCGCTGACGTAATTGTCATCCCGTCATCTTCAATTTCGATCTGACGCCTTTGAGAGCGCCCCGTCCACCACTGGTTCCAGGACGCGTCTCATGTGACGGTCACTTAGCCATCGTGTTCAACCTTCTACCTGCCCCCACAAGAGCTTGACGACTTAAACAGGGCGATCCTTTCAGGATCCGATGGGTTCGGGGTCTTCGGTATCTCGCGGTCGCCAATGAGCGTGAACAAGATGTGTCCGCCCTTCGTATAGACAATGTAGCCGCTAGGAGTTTCTCCAAACGGCTTGAGAATTTTTCCGGTCTCCACCTCCTTGTCGATGAAGCTAACGTACCTCCAGACGCCAACAATGGAAGAAGCCAAATCCATGGGATCGCCTTTCTCTCGCTCTGAGATGGTCCCCGCAGGTCACACAGGCTAAGACTTCGCTGCTGACAACATCATGTCAGCATGGTTCGGTGTTCCACTTGGGTCATCTGCTTCGCTCTCTCCGACCTAACATCACCGACAATTGGTGCCATCGTCGCGAAGGCCAGCATCCGACATCGCCCAGGAGATTTCTGTGGGCTTGCTGCGCGGCCGCACGTGCATAGGATAGTGGACACTCCGAGCCGAATCTCAGGAAGCGCGAGCATGCTCAACGTCTATGCAATGTGTGGTGTCGCGTTTTCCGGCAAGTCAACACTTGCACGTCGGATCGCCAATTCTCTTTCGATTCCGCTCATCAGCCTCGATG
>CAUJKI010000624.1 GCA_963205015.1 Pseudomonadota bacterium | reverse complement strand
CGCGACAACGACATCATCAAGTCCGCCGGTTACCGCATCGGCCCAGGGGAGGTCGAGGAATGTCTCCAGAAGCACCCGGCCGTGGCGCTCGCGGGCGTCATCGGCACACCCGACCCCTTGCGCGGCGAGGCGGTCACGGCTTTCATCGTGACGAAGCCGGAGTTCGTCGCGACCGTGGAGCTTGCCAACGAGATCCAGGCCTTCGTCAAGGAGCGGCTCGCGGCCCACGAGTATCCGCGCCGCGTCCACTTCATTGCCGAGATGCCAATGACCGTGACCGGCAAGATCCGCCGGGTTGATCTGCGCCAGATGGCCGACAAACTCTAGCCGGTCCGCTTTACCTTCGCCCCTCGCGTCGCCTACCATGTCCGGACAAAGAAGCCGTCATGAGGGAGCGTGAAATGCCGGGCACCGTCGTCGAGAAGCTGGCCGAGTATGGGGTTGCAGAGCGGGACCGCGCTCTCCCCGCAGAGGTGCGCCACCACGCCAAGCGCGCGCTGATCGACTGGTTCGCCTCGCTGCTCCCGGGCACCGGGATCGACCCCGCCCAGGCCATGATCAAGGGCCTCGCCGACGAGCTCGGACACGGCAAGGCGTACGTCTATGGCTCCGGCCGCTTCGGGCCGCTGCGGACGGCCGCGCTCATCAACGGCACGGCTTCGCACACCATCGAGTTCGACGACATCTTCCGCGACGCCATCTACCACCCCGGCTGCCCGACCATCGGCGCCGCGCTCGCCGCCGCCCAGGCGAAAGGCGCCAGCGCTGCCGACCTCATCACCGCAATCATCGTCGGCTACGAGGTCTCGACTCGCATCGGCCTCGCCGTGCAGCCCTCGCACTACAAGTTCTGGCACACGACCGGCACCGTCGGCACGTTCGGCGCGGCAGCCGCCGTCGCCACGATCCTCAAGCTCAATGCGGAACAGTTCGCGCACGCACTCGCGACCTCGGCGACGATGGCCGCCGCGCTCCAGCAGGCCTTCCGCTCGGATTCCATGTCGAAGCCGCTGCACGCGGGCCATGCGGCGGAAGCCGGTGCCATGGCCGCGCTCAGTGCCGAGTACGGCATGACGGGCACGCTCGACGTGCTCGAAGGCGAAGCCGGCTTCGGCGCCGCCATGAGCACGACCGTCGACTGGTCAAAAGCGACAGCCGGTCTCGGCGCGCACTACAACATCACGCAGATGACCTTCAAGAACCACGGCTGCTGCGGCCATGCCTTCCCCGCGATCGACGGCGTGCTGCATCTCAAGGCCGAGCACGGCTTCGCACCTGAGGCCATCAAGCGCATTCGCGTCGGCGGCTATCGCGCCACGCTTGAGGTCGCGGGCGTTCCGAAGGCGACGACGCCGTTCGAGGGCAAGTTCTCGACGCCGTTCCTCGTCGCGAGCGCCCTCGTCCACGGCAGCGTGCGCCTCAATGCCTACGAGCCCGAGCGACTTGCCGATATGCGCGTGCAGGCGCTCTCCGACAAGGTCGAGCTGAAACTCGACGAGCAGTGTGCCGCCGACTTCCCCAAGCGCCGCTCGGCCAAGGTCGCGATCGAGCTCGCCGACGGGCGCACGCTCGAGCACTACCAGCCGACGCGCAAGGGCGACCCCGACGCGCCGCTTACGGACGCGGACGTCTCCGACAAATTCCTTGAGCTGACCGGGCCTGTGCTCGGCGCCGATGCTGCGAAGCGCCTCCTCGCCGAGCTTTGGGCTGCGGACCAGCCACACACGCTCTATGCTGTTCCCGGAGATGCCTTGCGCAAAGCAGGCTGAGGAGAGGAAGCATGAGGCTGAAGGACAAGGTCGCGATCGTCACGGGCGCGGCGGCGGGAATGGGTGCAGCCACAGCGCGCCTCTTCGCGCGCGAGGGCGCGATCGTCGTGCTGACGGATGTCGACGACAAGGACGGACCTGCTGTCGCTGCCGATATCGTACGTGCGAACGGCAATGCCCGCTTCGAGAAGCACGACGTTTCGAGCGACACCGACTGGGAACGCATCGTGGGAGCCGCGCTCGCCGCCTATGGCCGCATCGACATCCTGATCAACAACGCGGGCGTCAGCGGCTCGATTCCCGACAAGCTCGATCTCGCGATGTGGGACCGCCAGATGTCGATCAACGCGCGCGGCAATTTCCTCGGCCTGCGTGCGGTCATTCCGGTCATGCAGAAACAGAAGTCCGGCGCAATCGTCAACATATCCTCGATCAGCGGCGTGCTCGGCCAGGATTACGTGCACATGGGCTATAACGCGGCCAAGGGCGCGGTCCGCACCATGACGAAGGCTGCTGCCGTCCAGTACGCGAAGGACGGCATACGCGTGAACTCGGTACATCCGGGCTTTATGCCACCCATGCGGACATCCAAGCTGACGGCCGATCCAGAGCTGCGCAAGAGTCTGCTCGCCGGCATTCCCATGGGCCGCACGGGCGAGATTGACGAGGTTGCCTACGCGAACCTCTTTCTCGCGTCGGACGAAGCCTCTTACATCACAGGCGTCGAGCTGATGGTCGATGGCGGGTTCACGGCTGTCTAAGCCGCGCAAGCACTCTTCGCGCGTAGATCGAAGCTCCCACCGACCTTGATGGAGCAGCACGCATGCTGCTGCTCGAAAGGGCGCCCGATCGCCGCGCACACGCCGATCGCGCCCTCTGCCGGGAATGCGATCCCGTCGAGGCCCGCCATCACCGCGTAGGCATCCACGATCCGCTTATGCATGCCCGGCGGGCGGGCGCAGCCGAGCAGCACGGGCTTATTCGCGAGCCGCTGCCGCGCTTCGAGGAAGATGCGGCCGACATCGTGTGCCGAGGGCGTCGCGAACAGACCGGCACGCGCGTAGAACGGCATGACCACGACCAGCACGAGACTGTGAATGGCGTGGCGCGCGCAGATGTCGAGCGCATTGGCCTCGCCGAGCAGGCGGCCATAGTGCAGGCCGATGACGATGTGCGGGACGACCTCCATGCGCGTCGCGCAGAGCGCCGCGAGCGTCGCCTCGAAATCATCGACGCTGCGTTGGAGATGATAGACCTCGCAGATCGTGTCCTCGGCGCCGATCACATCCATCATGGCGGTGTCGACGCCGGCGCTCTCCATGAGCCGCGCGCGGCGTTCGTCCAGCAGCGCGGAGTGAATGGCGATCTTGAGGTGCGGGAAGTCGCGCTTCAGCTTCTCGACGACGGGGTAGTACTTCTCGTACTTGATCTCGTTGCGCCGGTTCGAGCCGCCCGAAAGCAGGAAGCCCTGCAGGTCCTGCAACAGCACGAGATCGCGGACCTTGGCATCGAGCATCTCCGGTGTCGTCGCCGGGATCATAGGCTCCAGTATTTTCGCCTGGCAGTGGTCGCAGTCGAGCGCGCAGGCGCCGGCCGTGACCGAGAACGCGGGAAAGGAGTTCTTGCCGCAACCCTGGATCTCGGAGGTGTTGTATTCCTTG
>CAUJKI010000623.1 GCA_963205015.1 Pseudomonadota bacterium | reverse complement strand
GATGAGGCTCGCCGTCTGCGTCTTGCGCGCGTGCAGGGCGGCATAAGCTGTACCACCGGCGCGTATCCAGTCGAGCTCGCCGGAAGTCTCGCTTTCCGCCGTGCCGACGAGATGCAGTCGGCTCATCTCCAGCCGCTCCGGCGATAGGATCTCGATGCTGCTCCGGGCCTTGCCCTTGAAGTCGGCGGCCTTGGCGGCGCGCATCAGCGCGCCACCCGATTTCTGGTCCAGGGCCTTGAGCACCGGCGGCATCTGCAGATCCTGCCCGACCAGCGCGGCGACCACAGGGTTCGTGGGCGCATCGAGGGCGACAAAGCGGATCTCGGGACGTTGGGACATCGAGGGAACTCTCCTGGATCGGGGCCAAGGCCGCACGAGGGAACTGCTATAGGGGGCACGCGCCGCTCTCGGCAAGTTTAACGGGCCGCCGGCGCTCCGTGCGCGCATGGGAAGGGGGCGCTGGGCGCATGAGCAGCGCGAAGCAGGGGCCGCTCCGGGCCGCATTTCGGCAACCCTCGGGCACCAATCCACGCCGCACCTTGGGCCTATCGTTGGCAGGGCCCCAGAATCGCCCTCATGGTGTCAGAGCAACGATCCTCCTCGCGCCGCCGGACGCCACGCATGTCTTTGTTTGCCCTCCAGATGCCAGCGGCTCCCTCGTGGGATGCCGATGATGCCTTCGGGCGGGCCCAGGCAATCCTGGAGACGACCTTCGGCTATCGCTCCTTCCGCTCGCATCAGGAGAGCGCCATCCGCGCGCTGCTCGGCGGTCGCGACGCCTTCGTGCTCATGCCCACCGGCGGCGGCAAGTCGCTCTGCTATCAAATCCCGGCGCTGGTACGGCCCGGTCTCGGCGTCGTCGTCTCGCCGCTCATTGCGCTCATGCAGGACCAGGTGGACGCGCTGAAGTCGCTCGGCGTGAACGCGGCCTTTCTCAATTCCTCCCTCTCCTGGCCGGAGCAGATCGAGATCGAGAAAGCCGTGCGCGCCGGCGTGCTCGACCTGCTCTACGTCGCGCCCGAGCGCCTCGTGCAGCCACGCCTGCTGGAGTTGCTATCTTCGACCGACATCGCGCTCTTCGCCATCGACGAGGCGCACTGCGTCTCGCAGTGGGGGCACGACTTCCGTCCCGAGTATCGCCAGCTCCGCATTCTGGCCGAACGCTTCCCGAACACGCCACGTATCGCGCTCACGGCGACGGCCGACGAGAAGACGCGCGCCGAGATCGTACGTGAGCTCGCCCTGGAGAACGCTGAGAAGCTCGTCGCGAGCTTTGACCGTCCGAACATTCGCTACCGTATTGCCGAGACCGGCAGCATGGGCGCGCGCGAGCGGCTCTGGCGCTTCATCGCCGAGGAGCACGCGGGCGACGCCGGCATCGTCTATTGCCTGAGCCGCAAGCAGGTCGAGGAAACCGCCGACTGGCTCACGGGGAAAGGCCGCACCGCGCTCGCCTATCATGCCGGCCTTGCGCCGGAAGTACGCCGCTCCGTCCAGCAGCGCTTTCTCGCCGAGGACGGCCTGATCGTCGTCGCAACGATCGCCTTCGGCATGGGCATCGACAAGCCGGACGTGCGTTTCGTCGCACACCTGAGTCTGCCGAAGTCCATCGAGGCCTACTACCAGGAGACGGGGCGCGCCGGACGCGACGGCGAGCCGGCCGATGCCTGGATGGCGTACGGGCTCGGAGACATCATCACCCAGCGCCAGTGGATTGCGCAATCGGAAGCGGGCGAGCAGCACAAGGCCGTGCAGCGCGCGAAGCTCGATGCGCTCATCGCGCTTGCCGAGGCCGCAAGCTGCCGCCGCCAGCTCCTTCTGGCCTACTTCGGTGAGCAGCGCCCGGAGCCCTGCGGCAACTGCGACAACTGCCTCGAGCCGCCCGACTGCATGGACGGCACCCTACTCGCGCAGAAGGCGCTCTCCGCAGCCTACCGCACGGATCAGCGCTTCGGCGTCGGCTATCTGGTCGATGTGCTGACCGGAAAGATCGATGAGCGCATCGTGCGCAATCACCATGACAAGCTCTCCGTCTTCGGCATCGGCCGCGATGTCGACGCGGCGCAATGGCGGAGCGTCATCCGACAGCTCGTCGCCGCCGGGCACCTCGTCGCGGACGATGAAGGCCATGGTACGCTGGCACTCGGCGAAAGCGCGCGAACGGTTCTGCGCGGCGAGGCGCCTTTCATGGTGCGCAAGCAGGCCGCCGGCGCGCGGACGCGCGGCGAGGGACGCAAGCGCGTCTCACGGCGCAGAGCTGACGTACCGGGTCTCCAGGAGAGCGAGGTGGGACTGTACCGCACGCTGCGCGAGGTGCGCGGTCAGCTGGCGCGTGAGGCAAACGTGCCACCCTATATCGTCTGCCACGATCGCTCGCTTCTCGACATGGTGCGCTTGCGCCCACGCACGCGCGACGAGCTCAAGCTTGTGCATGGCATGGGCGACGCGCGCGTCACGCGCTACGGCGCGGCATTCCTTGCGGCAGTCAACGACGGCGGTGGCCCGCAACCGCAGTAGCTCCACTTGACGACAGACCGCGCTCACCGACCCTTCCCTTTGGCCCGCTCGCGTGTCGTGAAGCGCGCGTTGCCGAGCCCGGTGCCGATGGTGAGAATGCCCCAGTGCTTGCGCTTCTGCGCCTGGGGCAGATGACTAAGCCCCTGCACAACGGCGTCGTTATGCATCACGACCATGGCTTCGTGATCGCCGATCTTCGGAATGCCCTCGGTGACCGCCGCCGGGAAGTTGAAGCGGCTGCTTTCCCAGTTGCCGGGCAGGTTCTGCGCCCCGCGCGCGATGCTACCATCGGGCTCGATCAGGCCAGGACATCCAATGCCGACGACGGGCGCCAGAGACAGCTTCTCCTTGCGCGCGCTCTTGATGAGCGATTGAAGCAGCTCCGTCAGATGCTCGATGGTCTCCGTCCGCGAGACCTTTTCGTCGGCGTGTCGCCACAGATGCGACTCCGCCACCCGCGCTGCCGAGAGGTCCTTCGCCTTGCCGAGGCGCAACTCGACAATGCCGGCACGAATGTTCGTGCCGCCGACATCGACGGCAAGAATGCCGTCGTGGCCTT
>CAUJKI010000622.1 GCA_963205015.1 Pseudomonadota bacterium | reverse complement strand
CATCCGGCGCTGCAGTCGCCCGACGATCTGCTGGTTGTCGCGGCCGGCGGCCCGGCCGGCGGGTTCGGCGCCGTGATCCCGCCCTGGATGGGCAGCAAGACGCGGGCCGTTACCGCGGCCATCGGCGTATGCGTCGATTGCGAGCCGCCCAAGCCCTGAGTTTCAAGCAGGAAGGACAACAAGGACAAGAAACATGAGACTGCTCGACCCCACCAACGAGATGAAAGCGGCGGGCCTTGCGCGCGCCCCACGTCTCGCCTCGCTCGAGGGCCTGACCGTCGGCATCATCACCAATGCCAAGGAAGGCACCAAGGGCTACTTCACCCATCTGGACCGCCTCCTGCGCGAGGAGATGGGCGCCGCCGATGTGATCTGGCGCGAGAAGTCGAACTACAGCGCGCCGTGCGATCCCCATATCGTGCAGGAAATCACGAACTGGCACGCGGTGTTTGCCGGTGTCGGGGATTGAGGGAGCTGCTCGTCGTGCAGTCTGCATGACACGATCGTAGCTGAACGACTAGGTGTCCCGGCGGTCGGCGTGATGACGACGCGCTTCGTAAGCGCGGCCGAACTCATGTGCCGGGTGCTCGGCGCGCCGGACTTCAAGTTCGCGGTGATCGATCATCCGATCTCCAGCGCGTCGGACGACCTTCTGCGCGCCTACGCACGCGCCACCATCGAGCAGGCGCGCGAACTGCTGATCGAGCGGTAGGACAGTACGGCCTGGACACCGCGCAGGGTCTTGGCGATCCTGTGCGGGCCGGGCCGACGGCTTATGACGGCCGCGGCGCCTGAACAGAATCGAGTGTCCGGGGGCGACCATGGCCAAGCCGCGCGAGATGATCCTGATCGGATTCCTGCAGGCCCAGAACTGCTCCAACTACGTCGGCTCGTGGCGCCATCCGCACTCGGCAACCGATTTCCTCGGACCCGAGTACTTCACGCGCATCGCGCGAACGCTCGAGCACGGGAAGTTCCATCTCGGCTTCTTCGACGACCGCCTCGCCATGCCGGACATACTCGGCAGCGACCACCGCGAGGCCGTGGCGAACGGCGTCCGCGTCGTGAAGATGGATCCGACCACGATCCTCTCGATCATGAGCACGGCCACGTCGCACCTCGGCCTCGGCTCGACGTACTCGACGACCTACTACGAGCCTTTCCACGTCGCGCGCGTGTTCGCGACACTCGACCTCATGTCGAACGGCCGCAGCGCCTGGAATGTCGTAACGTCGCTCAACGATTCCGAAGCCGAGAACTTCTCGCAATCGGAGCATCCGGCGCACGATCTGCGTTACGACAAGGCCGACGAGTTCATGGAGGTCGTGCTCGGCCATTGGGATTCGTGGGAGGACGACGCGCTCGTCATCGACAAGGAAACGGGCCTGTTCGCCCATCCCGACAAGGTCCATCGCCTCGACCACAAGGGCCGCTGGTACCGCTCGAAGGGCCCGCTGCCCGTGCCGCGCAGCAAGCAAGGCAGGCCGGTGGTCATCCAGGCCGGGCAGTCGGGCCGCGGGCTGATCTTCTCGGCGCGCTGGGGCGAGCTCGTCTTCTGCGTCTATCCGAACATCGACATCGGTAAGAAGAACTACGCGGCGTTCAAGGATCTCATCGCAAAGTGCGGCCGCAATCCCGACGGCGTCGGCGTTGCGCCGGCCATCTACGCCGTCATCGGCGAGACCAAGGCCATGGCCGAGGACAAGATGGCGGTGATCGACAAGCTGGCGAAGCCTGTGGATGGGCTGGCGCTGCTTTCGGAAGCTCTTAACTTCGATTTCTACTCGAAGGGCATGGACGAGGCCTTCAACGACGACGAGTTGAAGCGCATCTCGGGCCTGCGCGCGATCCTCGACCGCGTCGTCAACCTTTCCGGCAGGAAGAATCCGACCATCCGGGAGTTCGTCGAGTTTTCGAGCCGTGGCACCGTACGCGAATTCCCGCGCTTCGTCGGCACGGCGAAGGACGTCGCCGACGGGCTCGAGGAATGGTTTACGGGGCGTGCCTGCGACGGCTTCGTGGTTGCAGCCACCCACCTCCCGGGCGGCTATGAGGACTTCGTGCGCATGGTCGTGCCCGAGTTGCAGCGCCGCGGCCTGCACCAGAAAGACTATAAGGGGCCGACGCTGCGCGACAACCTGGGGCTGCCGCGGGCCGAGATCGGCGACTGGAAGCTCAAGAGCTGACCTGCATTCGCGGACCTCGGATGCGGCCGAGCGGCTTGCATCGCCGGTCCGGTCCGCTAGGCTCATCGGCGCTCGCGGGCACGAGCCCTCCACGAGGAAGAACATGGACTCCGAGAAGTACAGGAATGTGATGCGCCATCAGGCCGGCGCGGTCACGATCATCGCCGTCGGGTCGCCGGGCAACCGGACCGGATTGACGGCGACGGCCGTGTGCTCGCTCACCGACAGCCCGCCGATGGTGATTGCCTGCGTGAACCGCAATGCCAGCGCCCACGCGCCGATCAAGGCCGGCCAGTGCTTCTCGATCAACCTGCTCGCCAGCGACCAGAACGAGCTGGCGCGGCGCTTCTCGTCAAAGAAGCTCGAGGGCGAGGCGCGCTTCGATCCCGAGACCTGGGACACGCTCGTCACGGGCGCGCCGGTGCTCAGGGGCGCGATCGCCAATCTCGATTGCGAGGTGGCTCAGGAGCACTCATTCGACACCCACACGATCTTCATCGGCAGCGTGCGCGACTGTCGCTTTCGCGAGGATATGGAGCCGCTGCTCTACTTCCGCGGCGATTTCTGGGATCTGAAGGCGCGGTAGGCCGTATGTCCCCTCTCCCCGCCCGGGGAGAGGATGGAGCGGCTGACGCTTAGCGGTTGTGGCTGCCCCTCATCCCGGCCTTCTCCCCGTAAGAATGGGGAGAAGGAGAAGAAACCGCAGGTGCCCTGTCACCCTGCCACGCATCGAGCGATACCGCTCCATCCGCTGCCATCCAGCCGGCAATGCGGCGCGCGATCTCGGCCTCGCCGTGCTCGGGCGGCAGAAGCCCGTAGTGGCGCGCGAGACGGGTCAGCGCGGTCCTCAGCAGCATCTTGCCCGAGCGCATCGGCAGCCCGTTGATGCGCTCGATGTCGTCGAGGCCCCTCATGTGGCCGCACACATCAATAAGCGGACCCGCGAACTCGGGCCCCACCGCCTTAAGCGCGCGCTCGACGCGGACTTTTGCCGCGATCACACCATCTGCGATGTCGACGCCTGCACCGGGCGCCGCACGGCGACTGCCGGCATCGCCTGGGACACCGGTCCACACTGACGTCACGCGCGGCGTCATGCGGGCGCGCCAGAGGTCACCGGCGAGGCGCTCGCCGGCCGCAAGCTGCTCGACGCTGATGAGCGGCTGGCCGTCCTTATCGCGGCGGCTGTGCAGCCAGGCGAGCGAGCCGCCCGCCTCGCGCGCCGTCTCTCGCGCACTCTCCTGACGGCTGCCGCGCGATCGCTCAGCGGAACTGCGGGTGGATGGCTTTGCCAGAGCCTCACTGCAAGGCTCGGATACCGCGGCGCGAACGGCGATGCGTGATGCGCGCGCTGCCCTGACGACTGCAGCACCCGCACGCGTGATCTTCCATCCCCAGCCCTCGCTGGCAGGCTCGATCCAACCCTGGGACGATGCCGCCTCGACATCCTCTGATGCGAACGCGGCAGAAGACGCGTCCGCCTCTCCGCGGCTCGATATCACGATGGCGACGGGGTCCTCGGAATTGCCTGACGCAACCAGGACCGCGCCCGGCCGGGCGAGTGCGGAGAGAAGCGCGAGGACGCGCGAAGGAATGTCATCCGACCGCGTTGTCGCCATCGCGGGCTGCGTGGCATGAGTCATGTTGTCACTCCGCGGGGACGCCCGAACGCGCGGCATCGAGCGAGGCGAGGCGCTTCGCAATGGCTTCGAGCAATTCGAGCGTGCGGTCGAACTCGGGGTTGTCGCGCGCATCCTCCACGAGGGCGCAGGCATGGGCCACCGTCGTGCGGTCCCGCCCGAAGGCGCGGCCAACCGTGGTGAGCGTCAACCCGAACGCCACATGGGCGAGATACATGGCCACCTGCCGTGCGAAGGCCACGCGCGAGCGGCCGCGGGTCGGATGCCCCAGGAGCCTTTTGTCGATGCGATAAGCCATCGCGACTGCCTCGCGCACCCAACGGACCTTCGCCTCCACCGACCCATCCGGGCCTCGCTCCGATTGATCGAATTGCCGGCCCGAGTACGGAATCGGGTCCGGCGCGCCTAACGCTGCCAAGGTCATCGGCCGGTTACCTCCGTTGTCTGCGCATCCGCATTTATGCTTTATTAGTAGGAACATATGCCTACGCTCAGGGCAGTGTATGGATGGAATAATTGAACGGGGATAACTTGCAGTTCGGAACCCGCGGATGTGGTTTCGGCTGCTTTTCGCCGAAAGGAACAGTGTCGGAAGTCGGTGCAAGGGCTCCGTTACCGAACCCCGCCCGGTGGACAGCATTTCGGCGCATCGCTAAGAAGTGCGGGGAGGCCTTTCAGCACGGCGCGATACGTCCGGCCACCTGCCTGCGGGCGGGGTGCCGGACACGTATGCGGCGGAGTTCGGCGGCCGGCCTCGAGCCTGGACCGCAGCGCCTTTCCGCACGTGATCGGTGCAGGTTCCTGCCCACGCAATAGAGTTGTTCAGGTGCGCCAGCCGCGCCCAATCGATGCGAGCCCGCGATATGACCGGCGTCAACCAGATCCGCTCCACGTTCGTCGATTTCTTTGCCAAGAACGCTCATGAGCACGTGCCGTCGTCGTCGCTCGTCCCACGCAACGATCCGACGCTGATGTTCACGACGGCCGGCATGGTGCAGTTCAAGAACATCTTCACGGGTGCCGAGACGCGACCCTACAAGCGGGCGGTGACCGCGCAGAAGTGCGTGCGCGCCGGCGGCAAGCACAACGATCTCGATAACGTCGGCTATACCGCGCGTCACCACACGTTCTTCGAGATGCTCGGCAACTTCTCGTTCGGCGACTACTTCAAGGAGCTGGCGATCGAGCTTGCCTGGAACCTCGTGACCAAGGAGTACGGGCTCGACAAGAAGAAGCTCTACATCACCGTCTATCATACGGACGACGAGGCCTTCGGTATCTGGAAGAAGCTCACGGGCTTTGCCGACGAGAAGATCATCCGCATCCCGACGTCGGACAACTTCTGGGCCATGGGCGACACCGGTCCCTGCGGTCCCTGCTCCGAGATCTTCTTCGACCACGGCCCGAAGATTCCAGGCGGGCCTCCGGGCTCGGCGGACGCGGACGGGGACCGTTTCATCGAGATCTGGAATCTCGTCTTCATGCAGTACGAGACGCTGGAAGGTGGTCAGCGCATCGATCTGCCGAAGCCGTCCATTGACACGGGCATGGGCCTGGAGCGCATCTCGGCCGTGCTGCAGGGCACGCACGACAACTACGAGATCGATCTCTTCAAGGCCCTGATCGCGGCCTCCGAGGAAGCGACCGGGGTGAAGGCCACGGGCGAGCACAAGGCCTCGCACCGCGTCATCGCCGATCATCTTCGCGCGACGAGCTTCCTCATTGCCGACGGCGTGCTGCCCTCGAACGAAGGCCGCGGCTACGTGCTCCGCCGCATCATGCGCCGCGCCATGCGTCACGCGCACCTGCTCGGCGCGCGCGAGCCGCTCATGTACCGCCTCGTGCCGGCGCTCGTGCGCCAGATGGGCGATGCCTACACCGAGCTCGTCCGCGCGCAGGCCCTGATCACCGAGACGCTGAAGCACGAGGAGACGCGCTTCCGCAAGACGCTGGAGCGCGGCCTTGTGCTGCTGGACGAGGAGACGTCGGGCCTCAAGAAGGGTGCGACCTTCTCCGGCGAGACAGCCTTCAAGCTGTACGACACCTACGGTTTTCCGCTCGATTTGACCCAGGACGCGCTGCGCGCACGTGGCATCGAGGTCGATACGACCGGCTTCAGCACGGCCATGGAGCGCCAGAAGGAGGAAGCGCGGCGCGCCTGGAAGGGTTCGGGCGAAGCAGCGACCGAGACCATCTGGTTCGAGGTGCGCGAGGAGGTCGGACCAACGGAATTCCTCGGCTACGAGACCGAGACGGCCGAGGGCGTGGTCAAGGCATTGATCGCAGGCGGCAAGGCGGCAAAGGAACTGAAGAAGGGCGAGGAGGGCGCGCTCATTCTCAACCAGACGCCCTTCTACGGCGAGTCCGGCGGCCAGATGGGCGACGCCGGCGTGATCTTCACCGCCAAGGGCGCGGAGATCTCCGTCGAGGACACCGCCAAGAAGCTGGGCGACCTGCACGTCCATCTCGGCCGCGTCACGCGCGGCTCCATCGCCGTCGGCGACGCGGCGGAACTGCGGGTCGACGGGCAGCGCCGGGCGCGGCTGCGCGCCAACCATTCGGCCACCCACCTGCTGCACGCCGCGCTGCGCCGCCGGCTGGGCGGCCACGTCACTCAGAAGGGCTCGCTGGTGGCGCCCGACCGGCTGCGCTTCGACATCAGCCACCCGGCGGCGATCGGCGAGGCCGACCTCCGCGCCATCGAGCAGGAGGTCAACCAGCGCATCCGCCAGAACTCGCCGGTCGGCACCACGCTGATGACGCCGGACGAG
>CAUJKI010000621.1 GCA_963205015.1 Pseudomonadota bacterium | reverse complement strand
TTGGGCTTGCCGATCTCGGCGATGCCCGCCTCATGATCGCCGACGAAAATTTCGCCCTTGGCTGTCGTGAGCACGCACTCCGGCCTCTTGAGGCCGCTGCCAACCCAGCTGATGGCCGACAAGGATACGAGGGGTTTCTCCGGCATGGTGTCGCGCTCCGGGCTCAGCCTGTTTCGATCGGCAGATCGGCGCGCGCGCCCCACTCGGTCCACGAGCCGTCGTAGACCGCAGCATCGGGGCGCCCGAGCTGGGCAAGTGCGAAAGCGACGACGCCCGCGGTCACCCCCGAGCCGCAGCTCGCGACGACGGGCCGGTTGATGTCTACGCCTGCGGCATCGAATGCAGCGCGCAGTCCGGCTTCGTCCTTCAATGTACCGTCGGCATTGAGCAGGTTTGTGAAGGGTACGTTCCGCGAGCTCGGAATGCGCCCCGAGCGCAGGCCCGCGCGCGGCTCGGGCACCGATCCTTTGAAGCGGGCGGCGGCGCGGGCATCGACGATCTGTGTCGTTGGATGGCCAATCAGCGCCTTCACGTCGTCGGCATCGCGCACGAGGGCAGAATTGAAACGCGGCGTGAAGTGGCGCGGCTGGCGCGGGCGCGGCGGCTCGTCGGTCACAGGCCGGCCCTCGGCCTTCCACTTCTTGAGGCCGCCGTTGAGAACGGCAACGTCGTCGTGGCCCATGATACGGAACATCCACCACACGCGCGCTGCCGAATAGAGGCCTTCGGTATCGTAGACGACGATCTGCGCGCCATCGCCGATGCCCATCTTCTTCACCTGCGAGGCGAACTGCACGGTGGACGGAAGCATGTGCGGCAGCGGATTCGACTTATCGGCAATGACGTCGATGTCGAAGAAAAGCGCGTCGGAAATGTGCCCGGCCTCATACTCGGCGCGCGCATTGCGGCCCGAGGTCGGCAGATGCATGGTGCCGTCGAGGATCACGAGATCGGGCGAGCCGAGGCGATCGGCGAGCCATTGCGTCTCGACGATCCATTTGGATGGGCTCGTGGGCATGGGCATTTCCTCTGGGATGCAGGCAGACGGATAGGTTCAAGCGAGGGCGACGCGGATGCGCCGGTTCTGCTTGCCCTTGTTCTCGATCTTGACGACGGCGAGACGGCCGATCTCGCTCGTGCGCGCAACATGCGTGCCGCCGCAGGGCTGGAGATCGACGGTACCGTCCTCGCCGATGGCCACGAGGCGCACCTTGCCCGAGCCCATGGGCGGCTTCACGCTCATGGTGCGCACGAGATGGGGTGCGGCCTCGAGCTCGGCATCGCTGATCCAGCGTGTCGTCACCGGATGATCGGCTTCGACGAGCGCATTGAGCGCGGTTGTCAGCGTTTCCTTGTCGATGCCGGCCATATCCGCGATGTCGAAGTCGAGCCGGCCTTCCTCGGCCCCGATCTGGCCGCCCGTCACCGGCCATTTCACGAGCGCGCACAGGAGATGCAAGGCCGTATGCACGCGCATGTGCTTGTGGCGCGTCTCCCAGTCGAGCGTGACGTGCACCGGCAGCCCGGGCGCCGGCAGCGCTGAGCCCTCCGCCGGCACGTGCACGATCGTCGTCTTGTCGGCGTCGTAGACGGTCGCTGCGATGCGGCACACGCCGCCTTCCCACGTCAGCGCGCCGAGATCGCCCGGCTGACCGCCAGCGCTCGCATAAAGGACCGTGCGATCCAGAATGATCCCGCCGCGGTCGTTGACGGCCGTGACATACGCGTCACACGAGCGCGCATAGGCATCCGAGCGGAAAACTGTCTCTGTCATGCGCTCAGCTTTCCTCGACGGTCTCGAAAACGGCTGGCACAGGCGGGCGTGGGCTTGCAAGCCAGCGCGGCACGGGCAGGCTCTTCGAGCGCAGGAACTCGGGATTGAAGAGCTTGGACTGGTAGCGCGTGCCATAGTCGCAGAGCAGCGTCACGATCGTGTGCCCAGGCCCCAGTTCGCGCGCGAGGCGCACGGCACCGGCGATATTCACGCCCGAGGACGAGCCGACGCAAAGACCTTCCTCCTCGAGAAGCTGGAAGACGATCGCCACGCTTTCGGCATCGGGAATGAGGTAGGAGTGATCGACCTTCAAGCCTTCGAGGTTCGCCGTGATGCGCCCCTGGCCGATGCCTTCGGTGATCGACGAGCCTTCGGACTTGAGCACGCCCGTCGTGTAGTAGCTGTACAGCGCCGCGCCCGGCACATCGGCGAGCGCGATTTTGATCTTCGGGTTCTTCGCCCTGAGCCCCATGGCGACGCCGGCGAGCGTCCCACCCGATCCGACCGCCGAGACGAACGCATCCACCTTGCCGTCCGTGTCGTTCCAGATCTCCGGTGCCGTGGTTTCGATATGGCCCTGGCGATTGGCGACGTTGTCGAACTGATTGGCCCAGATCGCCCCGTTCGCTTCGCTCTTGTTGAGCGCGTCGGCAAGGCGGGCCGAGTACTTCACGTAGTTGTTCGGATTTTTGTAGGGGACGGCCGGTACTTCGACAAGCTCCGCGCCGAGCAGCCGCAAGGCATCCTTCTTTTCCTGCGCCTGGGTCTCGGGAATGACGATCACCGAGCGATAGCCGAGTGCATTGCCGATCACCGTGATGCCGATACCGGTATTGCCGGCCGTACCCTCGACGATGGTGCCGCCGGGCCGCAGGTGCCCCTTGGCTACAGCATCCTGGATCATGAACAGGGCCGCGCGGTCCTTGACCGACTGGCCGGGATTCATGAACTCGGCCTTGCCGAGGATGGTGCAGCCGGTCTCCTCGGAGACGCGGCGCAGCTTGATGAGGGGGGTGCGGCCGACAGCGGCGGCGACGCCTTCAGCGAAGGTCACGATGGCTTCGGGCTCCTCGATTGATTGTCGGGCGAAGTGGACCGCCCAGGCTTTGCGGCCAACCTAGTTCGCACCTCTCCTGCCCGCAAGGTGCAGGCCGGTGCATGGGCCCTATGCAACTGATCCCAAGAGGCTATTTGCTCGCGTCTTTCTTGAAGTCATAGACGCGCCCGCTGTCCGTCAGGCCGGCATCGACCAGATCCAGGAACAGAGGTACCAGCGCCTCGGGCTCAGGCAGCGTGGCCGGGTTCTCGCCGGGGAAGGCGCGCTGCCGCATAGTGGTGCGCACGGGACCGGGGTTCAGCAGATTCACCTTCATGGGCGTGCTCGCGACCTCATGAGCATAGGTCTTCACGAGCGCCTCGAGCCCGGCCTTGGAGACGGAATAAGGTCCCCAATAGGCATTCTTGGCCGCTGCCGCGCCTGACGAAACGAAGACAGCGCGGGCCGCCTCGGCGCGGCGCAGCACAGGATCGAGAGAGCGGATGAGCCGCCAGTTGGCCGTAAGATTGACCTCGATCACCTCGTTCCAGGCATCGCCCGTGATGTGGGGGAGCGGCGAAAGCGGCCCGAGCACACCGGCATTGGCAACCAGGATGTCGAGCTTGCCCCAACGCTGGTAGATCGTAGGGCCCAGAGCATCGACCTTCTCGCTCTGGCGCAGGTCGAGATTGACGAGCGTCGCGGTGCCGTCGAAAGCCCGGATCTCGTCGTCCACCTCCTCGAGGCCGCCGACCGTGCGCGCGAGCAGGATGACGTGCGCGCCCTCCCGCGCGAGGCCGATCGCGACGGCACGTCCGATCCCGCGTGAGGCGCCGGTCACAAGCGCAATGCGGTTCGCAAGTCGGGTGCCCTGAGCCATGGAAGCCCTCTTTGAGGTTGGCAGCCTGCCCCTTCTAGAGAAAGTCCGCCCACGATGGAAGCGCGGGGCCTCTCAGAGCAGGGATGTAACGTCCGCCGCCGGCAGGGCGAGGCTGCCGCCCGGCTGAAGGCGCCAGTCTGCGCGATTGCGCATTTCGCCCGTATCTGCAAGCCGGGCCAGTGCCGCGAGGTCCACCGTGCCGTAGACCCAGCCCGGCGCATTGAGCACACCTTCGGCGCGGGTGCCCGTGTCCGAAACGCCTGCCTCGGCGGGGACATATATGCCGGCAGCCCCGCTGTTGTAGTCGACGGCGGGCGACCAGGTGGAGGCGCCGACCGTGGGCGAGACGACGACCGTGCATGTCCCTTCCAGCGCGCGCGCCATGGCCGAGGTGCGGACGCGGTGATAGCCCGAGACGAACTCCGTGCAGGACGGAACGAGGATGATCTCGGCACCCGCTTCCACCATCGCGCGCACGAGCAGGGGGAACTCGCTGTCGTAGCAGACAGCGACGCCGATGCGCCCGAGCGTGGTCTCGAAGACCTGCGCGCGCTCGCCCGGCGTGATCCCCCAGTCGTGCTCGAAGGGCGTCATGACGAGCTTATCCTGCTGGCCGGATCTGCCAGACGGCGCGAAGAAGCGCGCTGTGTTGCGATAGCGGCCATGCGCGCCAAGCCGTGGGCCGCTTGCGGCGAGAATATGGACCTTATGACGCTCGGCGAGATCGGCGTGGACGGCATCGATGCGCGGCAGCGCCTCCGACACGGCTTCGAGCGAGGCCGCGAGGCTCGCGCAGACAGCTTCGCCCGCGGGCGCTGCCAGCTCCATTGCGCCATACTCGGGAAAAACCAGCAGTGCGGCGCCATTGCCCGCAGCCTCTGCAACCCAGCGCGCGATCTTGTCCTCGACGGCACCAAGCGTCGGCAGTGCATCGAGTGGGTAGGCTGCGGCAGCGATGTGAACCGGTCGGGGAGGCGCCGCCATGTCAGAGCGCCTTCATCCAGAACTGCATAAGTTTCTCGCTCTCTTCCGGCTCGCCGATGTCCTTCCAGGCGAACTTCGCGGTCAGGCCTTCGGCCCTGGTATAGCCGCGCTTCATCCAGAAGGGATCGAGCGGACGATAGTCTTTCGGTTTCAGTGGATGATCGTCCGGCCTGACGACGCCGCAGAAAGTAATGTGTGCGAAGCGGCCGGGCGCGCGAGCGTGTGCTTCGCGACCATCGAAGAAGGCGTGCCCGAGCCTGCGGCCGCGGTAGTCCGGGAGCAGCACAGACTCCCCGCAATAGAAGAAGCTGTCGATGTCGAGCCCGCGATCCGTGAATGCCTTGCCGAAGGCCTCGGCATGATCGCTGAGCGGCGCGCCGGTCGCGACGCCGACGACGGTGTCTCCATCGTAGGCGGCAACCACGACGGCGTCCTTGGAGGATGCAAAGCGGCGCAGATAGGCCGTCTCGTAGTCGAGCGTGCCGTCGTAGAGATACGGCCAGTCGCGAAAGACTGCGACGCGCAGGCGCGCCAGCTCGGGAATGGCGGCCCGGACGGCTCCACCCGTCAGGCTTTCGACCCGCAATGTCATCGCGCGCTCCTCAGCTCTTACCCGCCAACTCCTTCGCCAGCGCCTCGCCTGCGACCTGCAGCAGCCAGTCGGTCAGATTGTAGTACGTCGTCACCCGCGTGATACGCCCGTCGGCGACCGCGAAGAACGTACCGGCCGGGAGCTGGTATTTCTGCCCGGTCGCCGGCGGCAGGCCCTCGTCGGTCTGGAGGTACGTGCCGTGGACGTTGAACTCGGCGGCGGCGCGGCTGCCATCGGCGCTTGTCATGACAGAGATGTCGGTGAGCCGCTCCCGATAGGTCTCGCTCATGTGCCGGGAGAAGTCCGCGAAGGCGGCCTTGCCGACGCGGCGCGCACCCTGGTTCACATCGTGCACGACGTTCTCGGCGAGGCAGGCGAGCATCCCCGTGGCGTCGCCGCTGTTGAAGGCGTCGTAGTAGCGGCGGATGAGGGCTTCGGTGGCGGTCTGGGACATGGGCGTAGCCTGGGCTGGAAGGGGTGCTACGGGCGAAATCGCACAGTGCAGCCCAGAGGTCCAGGGTGGTGTGACGAATGCAGCCAGTGACCCCACCCGTGTAAGGTGTGCTCACGACCTCTCCCTTACCAAGGGAGTGTTCTACATCGCGAGAGACCTACCTTGACATGGTAGGTATCAAGCGGACGCCGCCTCGCTTGAGCCGCCCATTTGGTGTAAACCGCACCCCATGACGCAGCACCTGCGCAATCTTGCCGGTCTCCAGCCCGCGGTCGGCTGGCGCGTGAGCCCCAAACCGGTGGCCTACCCCGAAGCCGTCGCCTTCATGGAGGCGCGCGCGAAAGCCATTGCCGATGGCGAGGCGAGCGAGCTCGTCTGGCTGCTGCAGCACCCGCCGCTCTACACCGCCGGCACCAGCGCCAAGCCGGCCGACCTCGTCGCGCCGGACCGGTTTCCCGTCTACGCGGCGGGTCGCGGCGGGCAGTACACCTATCACGGCCCCGGCCAGCGCGTGGCCTATGTCATGCTCGATGTGCGCCGGCGCGGGGGCGACGTGCGCGCCTTCGTGCATGATCTCGAGGCATGGCTGATCGACACGCTCGCCGCGTTCGGCGTCGCCGGCGAGACCCGTAGTGACCGCGTCGGCGTTTGGGTACGCCGACCCGATCGCGGGCCTGCCGTCGAGGACAAGATCGCCGCGATCGGTATTCGCCTCAGGCGCTGGGTGAGCTTCCACGGCGTCAGCTTGAACGTGACACCGGACCTCGAACATTTCTCAGGCATCGTGCCGTGCGGCGTCAGCGCGCACGGCGTCACATCGCTTGCCGACCTCGGTATCGGTGCAACGATGGCGGATGTCGATCGGGCCTTGCGCGCTGCCTTCGAGACGCGCTTCGGCCCGACCAAGGCGGAATAGCCGTGATTGCTGCCTACTACTTCGGCGCCGGCGTGATGTCCGGGGCAGGCTTGATTGCCTTCTCCTGCTCGATCTGCGCCTTGATGGCCTGATCGACGTACTCGAGCTCCGCCTTCGCCCTGAGGTCCGCCGCGACTTCCTGCGCCTTGCGATGGATCATCGAGGCAATGAGGCGATCCTTGATTGCCTCGAAGGGCGGCGCGCCACGCGCGCGGCGATCCTCGAGCTTCACGATGTGCCAGCCGAACTGACTCTTGACAGGTGCCGAGACCTGGCCCGGTTTCAGGCTGAAAGCCGTCTCCTCGAACACCGGCACCATCTGGCCCTTGCCGAAGTATCCGAGATCGCCGCCGTCGTTCTTGCTGCCCGGATCCTTGGAGTGCGCCTTGGCGAGCGCCACGAAATCCTCGCCCTTGCCGATCCGCTCTTGCAGCTCCTTGGCGAGCGCCTCGGTCTCGACGAGGATGTGACGGGCGCGTACCTCCTCCTGGGCCTTCGCACTGCCGACCTGCTGGTCGTAGAACTTCTTGGCATCGGCATCGCTGATGGACTTGTTCAGCTCCGCCTCGAAGTAGTATTCGCGCAGCGCCCGGCGTCGCCAGTAGTTCATGCGCTCATCGAAGGCCGCGCCGCTGCCGAGCTTGGCCGCCTCAGCGGCATCGGCAAAGAGCTGGTTCTCGATGACGTACTCGAGGACGACGCGCCGGCGGGCTTCGGCGGGAATGGTGCCAAGCTCGCTGCCGATCTCGGCTTCTGCGAGCTGCATGTCGGCCTCGGTGATGGCCTTGCCGTTGACCTTGGCGACGACCTTTTCCTGAGCCGTGGCAGTCTGCGCAATTTGGATCGCGGTCGGGAGCGGCGCCGCGAGCAGGGCAGCGGCAATAGCCGCTCTCATCAACTTGTTCAAAGGGACGATCCTCTGTTGGGGCGTAAGAATGCCATGACAGCCGGAGCTTTCGGCGCGCCCGTCGGACGGCACAGCCATAGTCGGTTGTCGGCTTCTCGCCAAGCCAAGCCCCAGGGAAATGGCGCGATTGTGACCGCCTTAGTTAAGGCGGCCCTGGAAGCATCCGCAGGCCCATAGCATTCCGCTCAAAAGACCGCGAGTTACGAAACGGCAATCTTCACATACTCGAAGTCACCAGGCTTGTTGTCGATCCCGACCTTTGGGGACGAAATCCAGCCAGCGTACTTTCCGGGGTCCCAGCACGGCTTCATAAGGCTCTCGATAAAGGCGCCATCGTCTTTTGATGGCAACCATTCATCCTTGCGCGCCGCCCATTCGCCGTCCGAAAGCTGCTGGCCTTCGGGCGAGGCATGAACATTGCGGAACTCGCCGATGGCGCGATTGAAGGCGACCGACGGCAGCGTAAGCTGGAACTTGATGCCCGCCTTGTCGATGATCCGGTTCCAGCGCGAGACACCGCCCTGGCAGTCCTTCACGTAGTCGTCGCGCAACCGCATGTTGATGGCCGTCAGCGCCGGCTCGTCGATGATCCTGATCGCGCCATCGACGAACTTGAGAACCGGGTAGGTCGCGCTCGTCAGCAGGTGATCGTCGTCGATGCGCGTCTCGTTGAACCGGCCCTTGAGGCCGGAGTTGTAGAAATTCGCGGCATTCGTTGAGACCTCGGAGCCGAAGAGGTCGAGCGAGAGCGAGAAGTGCAGGTTCGCCTTCTTCTGCAGCGTCGGCAGATCGACGACGCCGAGCGTGCGGATGCGGTTGATGTCGTAGGGATCTTCGATCCCAGCCGCCTTCATCGCCTCGCACGTGCGCTCGATGGCGCGCCCGACGCCCGTCTCGCCGACGAACATGTGGTGGGCTTCCTCGGTGAGCATGAAGCGGCATGTGCGCGAGAGCGGATCGAAGCCCGACTGCGCGAGGCTTTCGAGCTGCATCTTGCCGTCACGATCCGTGAAGAACGTGAACATGAAGAATGAGAGCCAGTCCGGTGTCGCCTCGTTGAAGGCGCCGAGCATGCGCGGCTTGTCCTCGTCGCCCGAGCGGCGCTGCAGGAGGCCGTCCGCTTCCTCGCGCCCGTCGCGGCCGAAATACTTGTGCAGGAGGTAGACCATGGCCCAGAGATGCCGGCCCTCCTCGACGTTCACCTGGAAGAGATTGCGCATGTCGTAGAGCGAGGGCGCCGTTTTGCCGAGATGGCGCTGCTGCTCGACGCTCGCGGGCTCCGTGTCGCCCTGGATGACGACGAGGCGGCGCAGCATCGCGCGATACTCGCCCGGCACCTCCTGCCATGCCTTCTCGCCTTTGTGGGCGCCGAAGTTGACGAGACGATTTTCATCTTGGGGCGCGAGCAGGATGCCCCAGCGGTACTCGGGCATCTTCACGTAGTCGAACTTAGCCCAGCCCTTGGGATCGATCGAGATGGCTGTGCGCAGATACACGTCCGACGTCTGGAAGCCCTCGGGTCCCATGGTCATCCACCAATCGATGTAACCGGGGTGCCATTGCTCGAGCGCCTTCAGCACGCGCTGGTCGTCGTTGAGCCTGACGTTGTTCGGGATCTTCGTCGAGTAGTCGACGGCGCCTTGAGCGTTCTCTGTCATCGTGCTTCCTCCTGCTTTTCCCCTTCTCCCCGTTCTTACGGGGAGAAGGTCGGGATGAGGGGCGGAAGCTCGTTGCACCGCATGCGTATGCCGCCGCCCCTCACCCCGGCCCTCTCCCCGCAAGCGGGGAGAGGGGGATTTGGCTAAACTCTCTCCGGATCGAAGTCGGCTTTCACGCCGCTGCCGTAGCGCTTGAGCGCGCCATCCGGGCCGATCGCGTTCGGGCGCTGGAATATCCAGTTCTGCCATGCCGTGAGGCGGCCGAAGACCTTCGTCTCCATGGTCTCAGGGCCGGCGAAGCGCAGGTTGGCCTCGAGACCAGTGAGCCCGTCGGCCGAGAAGCTCGCGCGCTCTTCCAGAAAGATGCGCACCTCATCGGCGTAATCGATCGTGTCATAGGCGATCGTGACGAGACCTGCTTCCTCGCAGGCTTCGGCATCGAGCGTACTGCCGATGGTCTCGCGCGCAGCGTCCATGTGCTCAGGCTCGCCGAGAAAGCGCGTTGCGAGGCGCGTAAGGCCGTTGCTCATGGGATAGGCGCCGAAGTTCAGCGGCGACAGCGCCATGATTGCGGCGGGGCGATTGTCGCCTTTCTCGGTGCCGATCAGCATGAAGGAGCGGTCCGAGGCGAACACGATCTCCGCGAGCGTGCCGGCGAAACAGGAGCCCGGCTCGACGAGTGCGACGAGTGAGCGCGAGGTAAGATCGATACGCTTCAGCACGCGCTTCCACTGGTGCAGGATCTCGCGCGCGAGCCAGTGCTTCGAGTTCGTTTCCAAAAAGGTGTCATAGGCGAGCACGCGCCCAGGATCGCCCGCCGACTTGAAGACGAGCGTGCCGATGTCGCGCTCGTTCGCGCGCAGATCCAGCAGGGCATCATCGAGCTCGCGTGAGAGGCGCAGTGGCCAGAAGTCCGCGCCCTCCGCCTGCAGCGCGCCGGCATCGGCTGGCGGAGCGTCTTCAGGCCCGAGGATCATAATTGTCGCGCGCCGCGCCACTCGGTCGATCTCGACGCGCAGGCTCGAATACGTGACGGTGTCGCCATCGCGCACGCGTTCGATCGGCGTCAGCTTGATGCCCACAACGTTCGCCGGTCGGTCTGACTGAGCCGCGAGTCGTGCGACCGCTTCCGCGACAGCCGCATCCATGCGCGAGCGCGGCACTACCTGGTCGACGACGCGCCACTCGGCGGCACGCTTGCCCTTGAGCCCTTCCTCGAGCGTGCAGAGGACATCGGCGCGGTCGCGACGCACCTTGCGCTTGTCCGTGACGCGCGTGAGGCCGCCTGTGCCGGGCAGCACGGCGAGCAGCGGAAGCTCGGGGAGCGACACGCTCGAATTGCCGTCGTCGGCGAGGATGATCTCGTCGCAGGCCAAGGCCAGCTCGTAGCCGCCTCCCGCGGCCGTACCCTGAATGGTGCAGAGATAGCGCTGCCCCGACGCCGTGCTCGCATCCTCCATGGCAAAGCGCGTCTCGTTCGTGAACTTGCAGAAGTTCACCTTGTGCGCGTGGCTCGACCCCGCGAGCATCCGGATGTTGGCGCCAGCGCAGAAGACGCGGTCCTTGCCCGAGCGCAGTACCACCACTTTGACGCCCGGATGCTCGAAGCGGAGCCGCTGCACGGCATCGGCAAGCTCGATGTCGACGCCGAGGTCATAGGAGTTGAGCTTGAGCTGGTAGCCGGGCCGGAGCGTCGCGTTCTCGTCGACATCGAGGATCAGCTCGGCGACCGGTTCATTGACGGCGATGCGCCAATGCCGGTAGCGCTCGGGGGCGGTCTCGAAGTCGATTCTGGCGGGCGGCG
>CAUJKI010000620.1 GCA_963205015.1 Pseudomonadota bacterium | reverse complement strand
GCGACCCCGCGATGCGAGCCTGCTCGATGACCTGAGAGAGCTTCGCCTTGGCTTAAGCCATTGTCCTGCTTGTAGTTGCCATGACGACCCCGCCGATGAAATGTCTAGCCGGCAAGGGCCCTGAGCACATTCTCCGGATCGCGATGAATCG
The DNA here is from genome assembly GCA_963205015.1 of Pseudomonadota bacterium. GTDB lineage: Bacteria > Pseudomonadota > Alphaproteobacteria > Rhizobiales > Hyphomicrobiaceae. The sequence continues at coordinate 3,255 of CAUJKI010000620.1, read as the reverse complement.
CCCGCAGCAGCGCCTTGGCCGCCCCGGTCGGTTCCCGGCGCCCTTGCTCCCAGTTGCGCAGCGTGCCGAGATCCACGCTGAGCAGCTCCGCGAACCTCGCCTGGCTGAGCCCCGTCCGCGCGCGCAGCGCCTTGATGCTCGCCGGTTCCACCTCGAAGCGCCGCCACGGCTTGCGCCGCCCGGTCGCGACCGCGTCTATCTGCCGCATGCTCAGTACGAGCCGGTCGAAGAGCTTCTTCTGCACGGACGTCACCAGCTCTCGTTGATGGAGCGCAACACGGCCTTCTCGCGCGGCGTCAGGTCATCCTTGATGCCCTTACGGTAGATCAGGAGCAGGCGAATCTCATCCGCGCTGGCGCGGTGGAAGTAGATCACCCGCACGTTGGCACGCTTGCCGCGGCCCCGCGTTGCCCACCTGATCTTCCGTAGCCCACCAGTTCCCTGGATCACGTCCCCGGCACCGGGATGATCGGCGAGGAACCGTTGGAACACCGCGTACTCGTCGTGATCGAGAAGCGACACAACGTCCTTGGTGAAGACGTCCGCCTCGATGAAGATTACGGTTGAAAGTACGCCATTGACGCATATACGTCAATGACGCACTCGTGACCGTTTATTCTGGATCTCGATGAAGTGCAATGCCGGGCCACAGCAGCATCTGCCCATGAGTAGCGCGGGGCCAGCCAAGAATTCTTCGATTGGCCAGTTTCGGCCCGACGTTGCGAGGGGCGTTTGAGGTCACATTCTGTGGCCTCAAAGGGCTAACCCATTGATCTGTGGGGTACGGATGCGACTTCCAAGGATCAAAATCCGTGATCTCAAACGCGACCACAGCATCTCCCGGAGACTTGGCTTCCAGCCCCTGGCTACTGCCTACCGGTCCGAGGGCCCATCAACGAGAGTATTGCCTCGTAGACCTCCTCGAACTGCCGACGAGTGCTGGCATCGAGAGTGGCCACGGACTTTTCCAGCAGTGTCAGCTTGCGTGCGAGCTCGGCCTGCGAACTCAGAAGTTCGCGCAGCTTCACGAAGGCCCGCACGACATAGACACTCATCTCGATGGCGCGAAGAGTGCTGAGAATCGTTGCGGCCATGATCGCACCGTGCTCCGTGAACGCGGTCGGCGGGTACTTGCGATGCTGGCCACGCCCGGTCTTTAAGGTCGCAATTTGCGACCTCAAACTGGAAGTCTCGGCCTCCGTCAGATGCAGCAGGAAATCTGCGGGAAGCCGCCGCTGGTTGCGTCGCACCTGCTCGTTGAATCGCTTCGTAGTGACGCCATAGAGCGCCGCGAGGTCGGAATCCAGTAGAACGCGCTGGCCACAAATCACGTGTATCCGACCGCCAATCTCGGCGGCCACCGCCGCGTCTGCGCTATCCCGCATTCCAGAAGCATGCAACGGGGCGAAGTCTCGCGCAGCACGCGATTCTGCGGCATGCAACCCGATTGCTGCGAGCACTGATAGAAATGCGCTGCTTCGAGTTCTGGCTGCCCGGTCGAACGGGCTCAAAGCTCGCTCAGGTGCGGCACGCAGGGAGGCGAGAGTGCTTCGGACAGAGCTACTCGTTGTCCGTCTTGCGCTGCTCGATGGCTTCCTGGACAGCGCGGTGCGCTCGTACAGCATCGAGTCGATGCGCTCGCGCAGCGTCCCCGGTGACATCGCTACCATGGGCGGCGCACCCACCGAGCTGCTCGAGCTCCGCGGGTTCTCGATGACGGTGAGGCCTATGCCCCGTAGCGGGCGGCTCTCGCATGTTTCGTGAGTACAGTCGCGATTGTGTTCTACCTCGCTTGGCTCGACGACGTGCTCGGCGTTCGCCTGACCGCGAATGTCGAGCTCGAGATTCGGCCGGGCGCGTTCGACTTCCGCGCGTTCGACTCGCCCGAGGCGATCCGCCACGAGATCGGCGGATGCAACGCGTCGCGAACCGCGGACTCGGCAAGAGAGCAGACCAGCATCGAACCGCCGCCTGCCGGTCAAATTTCCGAGCCGTACATAATTGGGAGCCTGTCACGCTCTCCCTAATTCCAGTCTGGAAAGCGTCGCGTCTGCCGCTCCCTTGTTTGGGTAAGATGTGCGTCCATGGCGACCTTTCTGAAGGAGCCGGACTCCGGCAGCGTGCGAGCGACGTCGGGCGAGCGTCGATTCGCCGAGCGGCTCAAACAGTTGCTGGAGGACGACTATCTTTGTTGGTTCGACGTTCCCGTCGGTCCGCGCCATCAGCATCCTGACTTCGTTATCCTCCATCCCCGCCGCGGCATCCTGATTCTCGAAGCCAAAGACTGGCGGATTGACACCATTCAGCAGATCGACCGCGATAGCGCGACGCTACTCGTCGGCAGTGGCCTGAAGAAGGCGCCGAACCCGCTGGCGCAGGCGCGAGCCTATGCGCACGCGGTCGTGAACCTGCTCGAGGCCGACCCGCTACTGAGGCAGCCGCAGGGCTCCGAGTATGCCGGACGTCTGTCGTTCCCCTGGGGCTATGGGGTGGTGCTGACCAACATCTTACGCAAACAGTTCGATGCGGCAGGGTTGGGAGAAGCCATCCACCCGGAGATGGTGATCTGCCGGGACGAGATGTTCGAGGGCGAGGACGCCGAGGTCTTCCAGCAGCGCCTGTGGGCGATGTTCCGCGTGAACTTCGCGTCAGCTCTCTCGCTGCCCCAGGTCGAGCGCATTCGCTGGCATCTGTTCCCCGACATTCGCATTACCCAGCCAGCTCTCCCACTCGCCATCGAAGGCAGAGAGGTGCTGTCCAATCGGCTCGCCGTCATGGACCTGGAACAGGAAGCCATCGCACGTAGTCTGGGGGAGGGGCATCGCGTCATCCACGGTGTCGCCGGCTCGGGCAAGACCATCATTCTCGCGTACCGCTGCGAGCATCTTGCCCGCTCGATGACCAAGCCCATCCTGGTCTTGGTCTACAACATCGCATTGGCTTCGTGGCTGCAACAGCAGCTCAGCGCGCGGGGCCTGGACGGGCGGGTTCAGGTCCGCCACTTCCACGGCTGGTGTTCCGACCAGTTGACGCTGTACCACGTACCCCGTCCCTCCGACGGGGAGCATTTCTTCGAGCGCATGGTGCAGGCGGTGATCACTGCGGTCGACAAAGGGCAGGTCCCGCGAGCGCAGTACGGCGCCGTGCTGATCGACGAGGGACATGATTTCGAAGCCGGCTGGCTGCGTCTCGCGGTGCAGATGCTGGATCCCGTGACCAACTCGCTGCTTTTGCTCTATGACGATGCCCAATCCC
>CAUJKI010000619.1 GCA_963205015.1 Pseudomonadota bacterium | reverse complement strand
CGGCTGCTCGCGCGCGCAGGCGGCAAGCGCAAGTACAGCACCGAGCACCAGCACAAACCGGGCCCCGCTCCTCATCAACCCGCTCGGAAGGCGGATAGCGTCACAAGCCATGCTCATTAAGCGCATGGAACTCCATGGACTCGAGACCGGCCGGCGACATGCCGGCCAGCGAGCCACGAACGCTGAGTGATTCGCCGACCCTACGCAAGCTTATGCTCGCATGCGTACTAGCCGACCGCCGCCAGTGCCTTGTCGATGTCGGCAATGATGTCCGCTTTGTCCTCGATCCCGACCGACAGCCGCACCACATCGTCACCGGCTCCTGCGGCCGCACGCTGCTCGGGCGTGAGCTGACTGTGTGTCGTCGAGGCCGGATGAATGACGAGACTGCGCACGTCGCCCATATTGGCGAGGTGCGAGAAGAGCTCCAGCCCCGCGACGAACTTCACGCCGGCCTCGTAGCCACCCTTGAGCCCGAAGGTGAATACGGCGCCGCCGCCATTGGGCGAGAGTTTCTTCTGCAGGGCATGATAGGTATTCTCGGGAAGGCCGGAATAGTTGACCCAGGCCACTTTTGGATGACGCGACAGGTGCTCGGCCACGGCCTGCGCATTGGCACAGTGCTGGCGCATCCTGAGCGGCAGCGTCTCGATGCCGGTATTGATCAGGAAGGCATTGAAGGGCGAGATCGCTGGGCCGATATCGCGCAGACCCATGACACGCGCGGCAATCGCGAACGCGAAGTTGCCGAACGTCTCCGCGAGAACCATGCCGTTGTAGCTCGCGTTCGGCGCCGTCAGCGTCGGATAGCGGTCGCCGGCCTTCAGCCAGTCGTACGTGCCGCTGTCGACGATAATACCGCCGATCGAATTGCCATGGCCGCCGAGAAACTTTGTCGCGGAATGGATGACGATGTCAGCGCCGTGCTCCTTCGGCCGGATGAGATACGGCGTCGCGAGCGTATTGTCGACGATAAGCGGGATCGAATGCTTCTTCGCGATGGCGCCGATCGCCGGCAGATCGATGATGACGCCGCCGGGATTGGCGATGCTCTCGACGAACAGCGCCTTGGTCTTGGGCGTGATCGCCTTCTCGAAGCTCGCGGGATTGGTCGAGTCGGCCCACACGACGTTCCAGTTGAACTTCTTGAACGAGTGATTGAACTGGTTGACGGAGCCGCCATAGAGCTGGCGGCCGGCGACGAACTCGTCGCCCGGCTCGAGCAGGGTGTGGAAGGCGAGAAACTGCGCGGCGTGTCCCGAAGCGACAGCGAGCGCGGCAGTACCACCCTCGAGCGCGGCGACGCGCTGCTCGAGCACGGCCTGGGTCGGATTCATGATGCGCGTGTAGATGTTGCCGAAGGCCTGGAGGCCAAAGAGAGCGGCCGCATGCTCCGCATCATTGAAGACGAACGACGTCGTCTGGTAGATCGGCGTTGCGCGGGCGCCTGTCGAGGGGTCGGGCGTCGCGCCGGCATGGACGGAAAGCGTCGCGAATCCGGGGGTCTTGCTCTGGTCCGTCATGGGCACCTCTCCCTATGGTTCAGTCAGCCGTTGCGGCGTCTCGCCCCACTTCAATCTGATCGGCGCCCGTGGCGTCAATGCCGAAGTCGTGGGAAGCATTCCAACACGCGCAATATGTCTCGAAGCGCGATGCAGTTGGGCGCCCGGCGCCGGTCGGGTATCCTGGGCTAGCTACAGGGCCACAGGGATCTTGCTCATGGACGAGGACAAGCTCGCAGCGTTGAGAGCCAGGTACGCCGGCGCGAAGGGCGGTGACATCCAGGATCCTGCCTTCGCCGCTGTTGCCGCGCGCGTCTTCGCGACACCCGATCGCCGCAAATGGCCGTTCGCCGATCCCGCGACGCTGCTCAGCGCGCGCTTTGCGCAGGATGCTGCCGCGACCGGCTTCGCGGGCATCGATGTGGCGCTCATCGGCGTGCCGATGGACCTCGGCGTGACCAACCGCGCAGGGGCACGGCTCGGCCCCCGCGCGGTGCGCAGCGTAGAGCGGATCGGCCCCTATGAGCACGTCCTGCGCCTCGCGCCGATGGGCGATCTCGAGGTCGCCGACGTCGGCGACGTGCCGATGAAGAGCCGGTTCAGCCTCGATGAATGCCACGCCGACATCGAAGCCTTCTACGGCGAGATCGCCCGCGCGGGCGTCATTCCTCTTTCCGTTGGCGGCGATCACTCGATCACGCTGCCGATCCTCAAGGCGCTTGGCCGCAGCCGCCCGCTCGGAATGGTCCACATCGATGCGCACTGCGATACGGCCGGCGAGTACGAAGGCGCCAAATTCCATCACGGCGGACCCTTCCGCCTGGCCGTGCTCGAAGGCGTGCTCGATCCCGAGCGTGTGATCCAGATCGGCATTCGCGGCGGCGCGGAGTACCTTTGGGAGTTCTCCTTCGAGAGCGGGATGACTGTCATCCATGCCGAGGAGGTGGGCGAGATGGGACTTGCTGCGGTCGTTGCGAAGGCGCGCGAAGTCGTCGGCGCCGGGCCGACCTATGTGAGCTTCGATATCGACAGTCTCGACCCGGCCTTTGCGCCGGGCACTGGCACGCCGGAGGTCGGCGGGCTCATGCCTCGCGAGGTACTGACCATCCTGCGCGGGCTCGCCGGCATCGATATTGTCGGCGGTGATGTCGTCGAAGTGGCGCCGCAGTACGATGCGAACACCACGACGGCGCAGGCTGGCGCGCAGATGCTCTTCGAGTTGCTGTGTCTCGTCGCGCTGCGCAAGACGCGCAGCATCTAACGGCCGTCGACCCGCTCAGCCGAGCCCCGCCTCGGCGATGCGCGCGTAGAGCGTCTCGCGATCATAGGGCTTGAGCACGTAGTCGTTGGCGCCGGCCGTGATCGCGCGCGAGATATCGATCCTGTCGTTCTCGGTCGCGCAATAGAGGATGAACGGCCGCTTCTTCTTATTGAGCGGCCGGAAGGACTGAAGAAATTCGATGCCGCCCATGACCGGCATGTGCCAGTCGAGCAGGATCATGTCGGGCATGCCGGAATCGCAGATTTCGAGTGCCTGCTGGCCGTTCTCCGCCTCGACGACCTCGAAGTTGAGGTTCGACATGATGCGGCTGGCGACCTTGCGAATGACCTCGGAGTCCTCGACGATGAGACACTGTTTCATGCACACGATCCAATTGGCGCGCCGCTCTGCGGCGTCAGGCTGCAATCGAGAAAGGCCGACATTCCATCGCTCGCCGGGGAGTGTGCGTAACAACCGTTAAGAATCTCCTGAGACTTGGGTTGCATCGACGATCTGTGATACGGCCGCCGACATGACAGAGCCACTGCAAGGGATGAAAGCCGGGCCGGCGGAAGACCACGGGCCCTGCCGCACATGCGGGGCGTGCTGCGACTACGCGCGCGCGTGGCCGCGCTTTACGCTCGAAAGCGATGCCGCCATCGGGCAAATCCCTGCCGCACTGGTCGCTGCCGATGGATCGGGCATGCGCTGCGACGGCGAACGCTGCACAGCGCTCGCCGGTACGGTCGGGACCGAGGTGACGTGCACGATCTATGCAGTCCGCCCCATTGTGTGCCGCGACTGCCTGCCCGGCGACGATGCCTGTACCATGGCGCGCGCCGCCCGCGGCCTGTCGCCCATCGGATGATGCGCACCCCAAAACGAAACGCCCCGGAGGCGGCGGACCTCCGGGGCACTTTTCGGTCAGGATCGCGCCAGCGGCGCTGATCAGATATCGATGTCGTCCATTCCGCCACCCCAGTCGCCATCGTCGGCGCCGGCGTCATGATAGTCGGTATCGTAGTTGCCCGGATCGTTGTCGCTCGCATCGTGGTGCCCAGCCTCATTGGACGTGGACCCGCTGCCCGGCTGGCCAGCATGTGCCTCGCCGCTCTTCTGGCCACCAAACATGCCACCGAGGCTGTTCGCGAGAAGCGTTCCGCCTGCGACACCGGCCGCCATGGCCGCCGCCGTCTTGAAGAAGCCACCACCGCCACCCGATTGCGCCTGTGGAGGAGGGGCGCCTGCATCCGGACCGGTCGGGGGCGATTGCGGGCGACCGCTGCTCCATGTCGAGCCTCGCGCCGGCTCGGGCGCTGAATCATACGCACTTGGGCCGCTGCGCGAGCCGATCGGGGGAATACCGCTTCGGCCAACGTCGGCGTAGTCGTCGCGTGGCATCGGGGCGGCACCGCGACGGGCACCTCCAAGGAAGCCGCCGCTCGACGCTGGGCGGCTGTTGCCGGCGAGTTGCTGCTCGAGTTCGCTGACCCGGGCTTCCAGATCCTCGATATGCGCTTCCTGAACCAGCGTCGTCTGAACGAGGATGTAGGCGCTGTCCGGCGTTCGCCGCATGAGCTGGTTGATCAGCGCTTCGGCCTCGGAATCCTTGTCCGCCGGGCCGTTCGCCTGCAGGCGCGCGAACAGATCATTGATTGCGTGGCGCTCTTCGGGGGTAAGTGCCATCTGAGTTTCTCTGCTCCCTTTGCTCGATGACGCGCACTAGATGTCGGGTGCAGCAGAGGCGCGCACAAGGCCGCGGCCGAAACTCCCAAAAATTTAATATTTGGAAGCCTACCGGCGAACGGACACAGAACCAATGCCCCGCGCAGCACTGAAGCGGAGCGGTGCTGGCACGCGTTCACCGAGCTAGGAAATCGCGTCGACTGGCTGGCGCAGATCGAAGACGCCGAGCAGAAGGAAGCCGGCGGCGAACCCGCCAAGGTGAGCTTCCCACGCGATGCCGGCCGACTCGGTCAACACCGGCGCCGAGAATGAGACGAGGAAGTTCACCAGGACGAACGCCCCGACCGCGAACAGCATCCGTCGGCTGCGGAAACACTCGCCGAGCGTCGCGAGACGGACCGAGCGCGGCGCCTCGCGCATCTCGTGGAAGTCACCATTGTCGATCGCCGGCAGCAGGAGCCGGAAACCGGCCGCCATCAGCCCCGAGATGGCGCCTGATGCACCAACCATCGGCACTGTCTCGCCCCACCGCACGAGCATGAAGGCTACAGCACCGGCGATCCCACAGATCGCGGCGAAAAGAAAAAAGCGCATCGTGCCGATGCGTCGCGCCACCGCACTCCCGAACACCAGAAGCCAGGCACAGTTAATGAGCAGGTGCGTCACGTCCCCGTGGACGAGCTGATGCGTCAGGAACGACGTCCAGGAGGCGAGAGGTCCGCCAGGGAGTTCACGGGCGAGACCGGTGTAGCGGGCGGGTATGAACGCGAGCACCCAGACGAGGAACTCGTCGTCGACGTCCGTCAATCGCGACATGCCGATGTGCACGATCGTTAATACGGCCAACGCGACGACGACGCCGGCCGGCACGTTGAGGATTGGTTCACGGTTCAAGGGGTGGCCCCGCCTCTGATGTCGCTCTGCACGTAATGCCTGCCACGTCGCTCGGCAACCCGGCACGCAGGGGGCCACAATTCGGCACATTCATTAACTGGCACGAAAGCTGCTGATTGAGCGTCGTGCAAGCTCGTTCTGTAGCGCCTGTCCTGCTTTGGGCCGGCCCGCGACCCGTCCGGCGCCTGCACGCGCGTCAATAAAGGGGAACTCCGCCCGGTCGGGGACCAAGAATGCAGCATACGACAAGCCAGATCCTCTACAAGTACTGGAACGAAATTCGTGGCGGGCGCGTGGCACCGCGCCGCTTCGAGATCGAGCCCTCGCGCTTTGCCGGGATCCTGCCCGAAACGTTCGTGATCGAATGCGAGGAGGGCGAGGGGCACCGCTTCCGTCTCGCCGGCACACGCGTCACCGAAAAGCTCGGCTTCGATCTGCGCGGACGGGAGTTCTCCGATCTCTTCGACGCTTCGGAGCATGCCAATCTCAAGCCTTTTCTCGCATCCATTACGCGCCAGGGCGCGGTCGGTGTGATCACCGCCGAGATGTCGACCGCAAGCGGGCGCAAGGCGGTTTTCGAAGCCTTGATCCTGCCACTCGTCCACACCGAGGACCGGATCACCCGCCTCCTCGGCGCAATCTCGACCCGCGACCACGAGCCGTGGCTCGGCAGCGAGCCCGTCAAACCGGCGCGCATCACCACCAGCGAGATCATCTGGCCCGACGGTCGTCCGCACGCGGTAGCCGAGCGCATGGCACCTCCGCCTCAGAGCCCGTTCAAGTACGACTTCGCGCGCTCTCGCCTCGTGCGCAGCCGGCGACGGATGTTCCGCGTCTATGACGGCGGGCGGTAAACAGCGTCACATTCCGATACAGCGCCAGGACGCCTCCGAAGGTAAGATGCCGAGGGCCGCATCAGCGACCATCACGGCGTGCCGCGGACCGGGCAGTGTCCGCCGCCAGAACTTCGCGGGCCCGCGCGCAATCGATGTCCATCTGTGCCTTTAGCGCCTCAAGGCCGTCGAACTTGCGATCGCCACGCAGAAATTCGACGAACTCGACCTCGATGCGGCGCCCATAGAGATCGCCGTCGAAGTCGAACAGGAAGACCTCGAGCACCGGCGAGCCGTCGTCGAACGTCGGACGCGTCCCGAGATAGGCCGCGCCTTGGTAGCGGCGACTCTCGAAGTCCACATGAACTGCGTAAATGCCGTGCGCGAGCGCAGCGCCCTTACCGAGCGCGATGTTGGCGGTCGGATAGCCAAGACCCGTGCCGCGCCGCGCCCCGCCCTGCACGACGCCCTCGACCTTCCAGCGGTGGCCCAGCATCTCCGCAGCTCCCTCGACATCGCCCTGCGCAAGCTCGGCGCGCACAGCACTCGACGAATAGACCTCGCCGCCGTTGCCGATCGGCGGCACCACGGTCACACCGAAACCCAGCGCCTTGCCGAGATCCGCCATCTGCTGGGCATTGCCCGCGCGGCTCTTGCCGAACAGGAAATTGTGCCCGATGACGACGTGCTTGACGCCGAGCCCGGCGACCAGCACCCGCTCGACGAACTCTTCCGCCGACATCTGGGCGAGCGCGCGCGCGAAAGGCAGCACGAAGGTGATCTCGACGCCGTAGATCTCGAGGAGCCGCAGCTTCTGCGGCAGCGGCGTCAGCGTGAAGAGCGGACGCGCCGGCTGGAAGAACTCGCGCGGATGCGGCTCGAAGACGACGGCCCCCGTGCGCACACCGAGACGCGTCCCCGCCTCTCGTGCGTAGGCGATCAGCGCCTGGTGGCCCTTGTGGACCCCATCGAAATTGCCGATCGCCACCGACACGCCACGCGCGCCGGGCGGCACATTGTCATAGCCCTGAAAGACGTCCATGCGCCTGGCTGCTCGGTCCTTTGCCGCTGGGCTCTATCATCCTCTCTCCCCATATGCGGGGAGAGAGCGAGCGTGAGAGGCGGCGGCGAACCTCAAGATGATCACGCGGGGCGCGCCGGCACCATCAGGATGGCCTCGCCGTCGAGCACCGTCTTGCCGCCGACCGAACAGACGCAGTCGAAGCGCGCGCGGCGCTTGGCCGGAAAGAGCTCGGCGACCTTGACCTTGGCGACCACTTCATCGCCGATCTTGACCGGCCCCTTGAAGTTGAGCGTCTGCGAAACGTAGATCACGCCAGGCCCCGGAAGCTCCATACCGAACACGGCCGAGATGTAGCTCGCGGTGAGCATGCCGTGCGCTATGCGCTCCTTGAACATGGTGCGGCCCGCGAAGTCCGCATCGAGGTGGACGGGGTTCTTGTCGCCAGTGACGTCGGCAAAACCGATGATGTCGGCCTCGGTGACGGTCTTGGCAAAACTGGCTTCCATTCCAGGCTCGAGGTCCTCGAAGTAATAGGACTTCCGCGTCATGATAGTCATGATCCTGCTCCCCCAGTAAGCGCCCTCCGCGCTGCCCCCTTAGGGCCGGCGGCTGGCGCGGCGCAACACTAGGTGCGGCCATAATGCGATGCAACAAGGAAAGTTGCGTATGGGACCGCGTTGCACCAATGCATCCAGTGATGGTTTCCAAGCCCCAGCCGGATCAAGCCTTTGAGCCCACGCGCGCCCCTCCCGCTGGACTGTGGAGCCCGAGCCATGCACCCTATTCGCGTCTGCCAGACAGGCCGGGCGAGCCGTAGCGCTGGACGCGGCCGGGCGATTCGCGGATGGTCCGCGCCGGTGGCGCGTCGCGCCCCCCTGATCTCAGGGTAATGAGCGCGTCCAAGCCGGGAGCTGACGCCGCCGATGACCGCCTCGGGTACGATGTCCCATGTCTGGCGCAATGTGAGCCTGCTGGCGCTCTCACAGGGCCTGTTCATGTCCGTCCAGGCCATGGGCATCGCGACGACGCCACTTGCTGCCCATTCCCTGCTCGGGACCGACAAGTCGCTCGCGACGGTGCCGATCTTCCTTGCACATGCCGGCATCATGCTGGGCACTATCCCCGCGTCGCTACTCATGGACCGCATCGGCCGGCGCGGCGGTTTCACGCTCGGGACGACGATCGGCCTGGTGTTCGGCCTGATCGCCGCCTATGCCGTCACCATCCGCAGCTTCGAGTGGCTCTGTTTCGCGGCACTGCTGCAAGGCCTCTCGGCATCGTTTGCCTGGTACTACCGCTTCGCTGCCGCCGACACCTCGCCTTTGCATTTCAAGGCACGCGCGATCTCGTACGTCATGCTCGGCGGCGTGATCGCCGGATTCATCGGGCCGCAACTCGCCAAGTGGTCGGTGGACTGGTTCGCACCCGTCACCTTTATGGGCGTCTACATCACGATCTCGCTCGTCAGCCTCGTCAGCACGCTCGTCGTGCAGTTCCTGCGTATTCCTTCTCTGAGCGCCGGCGAGCGCGCCTCCGGCGGCCGGCCGCTCCGCGTAATTGCCGCCCAGCCGACCTACCGCGTCGCGCTCATCTCATCCATGCTCGGCTATGGCGTCATGACGCTCGTCATGTCGGCGACCCCGCTGGCCATGCTCGATTGCGGTTATCTTTTCGCCGACAGTGCGACCGTCATTCAGGTCCACATCATTGCGATGTTCCTGCCGTCGTTCCTCACCGGCAGCCTCATCCAGCGCTTCGGGGCCCTTCCGATCATCGCTTCCGGTGCGCTGATTCAGCTCGCCTGCGCGCTCGTCAATCTCGCCGGCGTCGATTTCTGGAACTTCCTGATCGCCAATCTGTTCGTTGGAGTTGGCTGGAACTTCACCTTCGTCGGCGGCTCGGCGCTGCTCACGCAGACCTATGAGCCCGTCGAGCGCGCCAAGGTTCAGGCGAGCCATGATTTCACGGTGTATGCGACGACGGCAACGGCAGCCGCGCTCGCAGGCTTCCTCCAGCAGCGCGCCGGCTGGACAGTGCTCAATCTCGCCGCGATTCCGCTGATGGCGACCGTGGTCACGGCGACAGTGTGGCTCACGCTGCGCCGGCGGCGGGAAGCGGCGACCGCACCGAAGCCGGCAGAGTAGCCCCGGCTTAAACGCTTCCGCGCCCGGAACTTTTCGCTCGAGACCTGCGTTTCCGGGGCCGGCCTGGTTAGCGGCGAAATCGCCGACCGCGCTCCATCTCTGCACTGGACAGACGCCATGAGCGACACATCCGACGCGCGGGAGGCGACCGCGCGCGACAGTACCGCGCAACCGCCTGATGTCCCCCCGGAGGCTGTCGAAGAGCTTCCCGAGGCGAGCGAGCCGCTCGAGGAGCTGACCGAAAGCGAGCGGCGGCGCCTCCTGCTGGGCCGCTTCATGCATACGGCGCGGCGCTTCTGGACCGAGCGGGGCTCGGCGCGGGCATGGCTGCTGACGGGTGGGCTCCTCGCCATCATCCTGGCCGTCGTCGGCGCCGCCTATGCGATGAACGTCTGGAACCGGGCGATCTTCGATGCGCTCGAGCGGCGCGACGCGCCTGTGGTCGGCAAGCTCGCGCTCGTCTATGTCGCCATTCTCATTATCAGCGTCGTCTTCAGCATCGTTCAGGTTTATCTGCGTACCGCGCTACAGCGCGCCTGGCGGCGGTGGCTCACGACGCGCCTCATCGCGCGCTGGCTCGACAATGGCCGCTACTATCAGCTCAACCTCGTGACCGGCGATCACAAGAACCCGGAAGCGCGCATGTCCGAGGATATGCGTATTGCGACCGAGGCGCCGGTCGATTTCGTGAGTGGTGTCCTGCAGGCGTTCCTTTCAGCCGCCACATTCATCGTCGTGCTCTGGACGATCGGCGGCGCGCTCGATCTCTCGATCATCGGCATTCCGCTAATCGTGCCCGGCTTCCTCGTGATCGCGGCTGTGCTCTACGCCGTCATCGCCAGCGGCGCGATGGTGATGATCGGCAGCCGCTTCATGCAGGCCTCCGAAACCAAGAACCAGAACGAGGCCGAGTTCCGCTACGTCCTCACGCGCGTCAGAGAGAACGGAGAGAGCATCGCCCTCATCCGCGGCGAGGAGGAGGAGCGCGCCGGCCTTCAGCGCTCGCTTTCCGGCGTTCTGGCAGCATGGCGCCGCGTCGCCATCCAGACCATGAAGACGACGGCGGTCTCGCAAACCTCCTCGTTCATCGCCCCCGTCCTGCCGATCATTCTCTGTGCGCCGAAGTATCTCGATGGCTCGATGTCACTCGGCCAGATCATGCAGGCAGCCTCGGCATTCACGATCGTTCAGGCAGCCTTCAACTGGGTGGTCGACAACTACCCGCGCCTTGCGGACTGGACGGCTTCGGCCGTGCGCGTCGGCTCGCTGATGGCGTCACTCGACACGCTCGAGCGCGCCGAGAAGGGCGACCAGGTGGGGCGCATCTCCATAAGCAACGAGGGCAAGGAGGCAGCCCTCAGGCTGAACGATCTCGCCGTTGCTCTCGATGACGGCACCGCCATCCTCGACGAGACGGAAGTCGAGATCATGCCCGGAGAGCGCGTGCTCATCGCAGGCGAGTCCGGCACGGGAAAGAGCACGCTCGTGCGCGCGCTCGCGGGACTCTGGCCGTGGGGCGGCGGCTCCGTGGAAGTGAAGAAGGGTGCTTCACTCTTCCTTCTGCCGCAACGCCCCTATGTGCCGGTCGGCAGCCTCAAGCGCGCCGCAACGTACCCCGATGCACCCGACAGCAAATCCGACGAGGAGGTCGCAGACGCCCTGGAAACAGTCGGCCTCGCCCACCTCGTGGAGAAAATCGCCGAGGAGGGGCCATGGGACCAGACGCTTTCCGGCGGCGAGAAACAGCGCCTCGCGATCGCGCGCATTCTACTGCACAGCCCCGACATCGTCGTTCTCGATGAAGCCACGGCGGCGCTCGATCCGAACAGCCAGGACGAGCTCATGGCGCTGCTCGTAGACCGTTCGCCGAATACGACCATCGTCAGCGTCGGCCACCGACCGGAGCTCGAAGCCTTCCACACGCGCAAGCTTACGCTCGCACGTCGCCGCGAGGGCGCGCGCCTCGTGCGCGACGACGTCCTGCGCGACCGCCGCCCGAAGCGGAGCCTCACCAAATGGCTGTTCCGCCGCAAGGCGGCATAGCGCCTTTGATCCCGTTTACCGGGCTGATCGCATGCAGCGGCACACGGTTCATTCTGTTCCTCGCGCTCGTCCTGAGCCGTTCATTCACGGAAGAGGGACCGCCATGACCAAGCATTGCTGCCAGGCCAATCATCCCCTATGCACTTTGCGGATCTGCCAATCCCGGCGCGCCCGGCATCATGATCGAGCTTCGATCGGCGCACTGAGCTGGCAGCATCGGAGCAGAACGGGGGAAGCGCGGCATGGCCGACGGGGCAGGCCGCCCGCAAGGTGAGCGGGATGCGCAAGATGCTGCCAAGCGCTCGATCTGGGCACGCGCGGCGCGCTTTGCGCTCGCGTTCCTCATTGGCGCCATCGGCGCCGTCATATTCGTCTATTTCCACCTGCCGCTACCTTGGTATCTCGGCGCGCTCACGGCCTGCCTGATCGCCTCGGTCCTGCACGCGCCGATCGAACGGCCCCGCCCGCTCGGCGGCCCGCTCAGGGCAACGCTTGGCGTTGCCGTCGGCTCGGCCTTCACCCCCGCCATTCTCGACCAGGTCGGAGCAATGACGGTCAGCCTCGTCATCCTCGTGCCGTTCATGATCCTCATCACGACGACGAGCATGACGTTCTACCGCCGCTTCGCCGGCTTCGACCGGCCGACGGCCTTCTTCTCGGCGGTACCCGGCGGACTTACCGACATGACCGCCATGGCGGAAGCTTCTGGCGCCAACCAGCGCACAGTCATCCTCGTGCAGGCGACACGCATCGTGCTCATCGTGTTCGCCGTGCCGTTGTGGCTGCAGGTGCACGACGGACTCGCAGCCGCGACGCCCTTCGCGAGCCCCGTACGCCTTTCACAATCCAGCTTCGCCGATATCGCGACGCTGATCGCGATGGCCGCGGCCGGCTGGGGCATCGCCCACCGATTGGGCCTTGCCGGGGCGCCGATCGTCGGACCAATGGTCGTGAGTGGTGCCGCACACGCGCTCGGTTTCACGACCGTACGCCTCCCCGTGGAGCTTCTGGTCCTCGCTCAGATCGGCGTTGGCGTGCTGCTCGGCTGCCAGTTCCGCGGACTGACGCTCAAGGAGTTCACCCACACCATGGTGTGGGGCATCCTCAATGCGGTCGTGCTGCTCTCGGTGACGGCCGTGGTCGTCCTGCTGGTCTCGAAATGGACGGGGTTCGACCAGGTCTCGGTGCTGATGGCCTTTGCGCCGGGCGGCCAGACCGAGCTCAATCTGCTCGCATTCGTGCTTGGCGTGGACGTGGCCTATGTAGCGCTGCACCACCTCGCGCGGCTCGCGATCGTCATCCTCGGGGCGCAACTCGTCTTCACGACCCAGAAGGGCTGGCGCCCCTAATCGCGTCCGGGCGACGTACCCCTTGATTGCCGCGCCGCATTCCTCCATCTGGGAAGGTTCCAGTTCCTGATGGAGAGCCCCGGATGAGCCCGCACCAGAAATGGGCGGATGCACACGCACCGACGCTGAAGGAATTCGAGGACCTGGCCGAGGCCGCCTGGCGCCAGATCCCCGACCAGTTCCGCCAGCTCGCCAAGGACGTGTTGGTCCGGATCGAGGATTTCGCCACCGACGAAGTGCTCGACAGCCTCGGCATCGAGAGCGAGTTCGATCTCATGGGTCTCTATCAAGGGGTCAGCCTCGAACGCAAAAGCGTGATGGACGTCGCCCAGGAGCCCGACACGGTGATACTCTACCGGCGCCCGATCCTCGACTACTGGGCGGACAGCGACGAGACGCTCGGTGCCCTCGTCACGCACGTGCTGGTCCACGAGATCGGGCATCATTTCGGCTTGTCCGATGCCGATATGGAGGCCATCGAGGCCAAGGTCGGCTAGTGTCCCGATTCCAAAGCTCGCTACATCTCGATGCTCGTGTCGCGGGCGAACTTTCGGAAGCAAAAAGGGACGCTCGCATCATGGATTGGCCTGCCGGGAGTGTGGCCTCGGTGCCGCGCCGGCAGATGTCCGTGGTCAAAGGCCGGATGACGCATTGAAAAGCGCCGCTCGTCCGCGCAATGATCCTCCGCACGGGGCGGCGCGACGTTTTTTTGAGAGGGCTTCGCGGTGACGTTTGCGCGAGCATTCCTTTGCTGGGCGAGCTTTGCCCCGGCAAAGCTGGCCGGAGGTATGCTTCTGCTCCTGGTCGCCGCTATATCCGGCGCCAGTGCGCAAGGTGGCCCCACGCCTGAAGGCTATGCCGCCCAGGTCGGCAGCTCGAAGATCATTCAGCCGGGCGATCTGCGCCTCGACGGGCGCCGGATGACGTGCGGCCAACGCCCGACCGTGATCGACGATCAACTCGACGACTATGGCGCTGCCTATCCCGGCTTCCTGATCCTCAAC
>CAUJKI010000618.1 GCA_963205015.1 Pseudomonadota bacterium | reverse complement strand
CGAAAGCGGGCTCATCATGCTGCGCGGCCGGATCGGCGGCAGCGGCGCGCCATTCAATTTCGGCGAAGCGACAGTGACACGAGCCACCGTTCGCCTTAGCACAGGTGAGATTGGCTTTTCCTATCTCCTGGGGCGTGCCGGGACGCGGGCGCGCCTCGCGGCAATTCTTGAGGCGGCAGCCCAGCGTCCCGAATATCGTCGGGCGATCCTGCGTCACCTCATTCTCCCGGTTTCGGAGCGGGCGGCACGCGAGCGGCAGGTAATGCGCGAGGAAGCTGAGGCGACGCGTGTCGAATTCTTCACGCTGGTGCGCGGCGAGGATTAGGCGCATGGCCCTTTCAGCAGCTCAGCGCGGCTTCGATGACGCAGTGCGCGAGTCACAGCGCACATTCCGGTTGGTTCTGGACGCCATGGCGCACGCGGGGAGGATCCTGCGCTCTGATGCCACACTGGCTCCGCCGCCGCCGCTGCTGTCGACATCAGCGAGCATCATTCTGGCGCTTGCCGACTTCGAGACAGCGATCTGGCTGGACGAGCCAGCCGCCGATTGCCCGGCGGTCGCCGACTTCCTGCGCTTCCACACGGGCGCGCGCTTGGTGCGCGCCTGCCGCGACGCCGACTTCGCCATCATTGCTGCACCCGCGCGGATGCCTCCGCTGGCCTCGTTCGCTCAGGGCACGCCCGAGTATCCTGACCGCTCGACGACGCTGATCGTTCAGGTTGAGGCCCTTGCCGGCGTCGGCTGGCAGTTCCGAGGCCCCGGCATTCAGGACAGCGCGCACTTCAGCGCGACCCCCATGCCTTTGGATTTTCCACAGCAGCTCTTGGAAAACCGCGCTCGCTTTCCGCGAGGGGTAGATCTCGTGTTCGCCACGTCGACGGAGATCGCTGCTCTGCCGAGAAGCGCTCGGATCACTGCGGGGCCGGCATGTACGTCGCGGTAAAGGGAGGCGAGGCGGCGATTGCAGCCGCTCATGCGCTGCTCGACAAGGAGCGGCGTGGCGAACCCGCGATACCGGAGCTGACGACGGATCAGATTCGGGAGCAGCTTGCGCTCGCAGTCGATCGCGTCATGTGCGAAGGCTCGCTGTATGATCGTGATCTCGCCGCGCTGGCGATCAAACAGGCGCGCGGGGATCTGATCGAGGCGATCTTTCTCGTTCGAGCGTATCGCTCGACACTGCCTCGCTTCGGCTATGCGACACCCATCGATACTGGGTCAATGACCATCCGGCGTCGCATCTCGGCGACGTTCAAGGATCTTCCGGGCGGCCAGGTTCTCGGCCCAACGTTCGACTACACACATCGTTTGCTCGATGATCGACGGCATGGCGCTGCACCAGTCGTGCAGCCGCTGCGCAAGGCTGTCGAGGATGATGCTGCAGTACCTCACGTTTCCGACCTGCTCGGGGAGCAGGGCCTGATCGAACCAAATCCGCGCGCAGTCAATGACGAGGCGGTCGGTGATCTGACGCGCGATCCACTCTCTTTTCCAGCTGATAGAGACCTTCGGCTGCAGTCGCTCTCCCGGGGCGACGAGGGGCTTCTGCTGGCTCTGGGATACTCGACGCAGCGCGGTTACGGCCGCACGCACCCTTTTGCCGGCGAAATTCGCATGGGGCCCGTCGAGGTGCATTTCGTGCCCGAAGAACTCGGCTTCGAGGTTTCGCTCGGTACGATACTCGTTACCGAATGCGAGATGGTGAACCAGTTCAAGGGGAGCGCCGAAAGCCCACCGCAGTTTACGCGCGGATATGGCCTCACGTTCGGGCACTGCGAGCGCAAGGCAATGTCCATGGCGCTCGTTGATCGTGCCCTGCGGGCACGGGAGCTCGGCGAGGAAGTCGTCGCGCCGGCGCAGGACGAGGAGTTCGTCCTATCGCACACCGACAACGTGCAGGCGACCGGGTTCGTCGAGCATCTGAAGCTGCCCCACTACGTCGACTTCCAAGCCGAGCTGCAACTCGTCCGCCAGATGCGCTGCGAGTGGGAAGCGGCGAACCGCAAGGAGGCCGCAGAATGAGCGACGCGGCGCACTACAATTTTGCCTATCTGGACGAGCAGACGAAGCGCATGATCCGCCGCGCCCTGCTCAAGGCCGTGGCCATACCCGGTTATCAGGTGCCCTTCGCGAGTCGCGAGATGCCCATGCCCTACGGTTGGGGCACCGGCGGCGTCCAGGTGACTGCGTCTGTGCTCGGCCCCGATGACATACTGAAGGTTATCGACCAGGGCGCTGATGACACCACCAATGCGGTATCGATCCGCAAGTTCTTCGAGCGAACGGCCGGCATAGCCACCACGACGCATACTCGTGACGCGACGGTCATCCAAACGCGCCACCGCATTCCCGAAGCGCCGCTCAAAGAGGGGCAGATTCTCGTCTATCAGGTGCCAATTCCCGAGCCTCTGCGCTTTCTCGAGCCGCGCGAGACCGAAACGCGCCGCCAGCACGCGCTCGAGGACTATGGTCTCATGCATGTGAAGCTCTACGAGGATATTGCTCGACACGGCCACATCGCGACGACCTACGCCTATCCCGTGAAGGTCGACGATCGCTATATCATGGACCCTTCGCCGACGCCGAAGTTCGATAATCCGAAGATGGATATGTGCCCGGCGCTCCAGCTCTTCGGTGCCGGTCGCGAGAAGCGCATCTATGCGCTGCCGCCTTACACGAAGGTTGTGAGCCTCGACTTTGAGGATCACCCGTTCGAACGAACGAAGTTCGATCGCGGCTGCGAGCTCTGCGGCGCAGAGGGTATCTACCTCGACGAGGTCGTTACGGACGATCGCGGCGGGTGCATGTACGTATGCTCCGATACCGACTACTGCGAAGGCCGCCGCGCCGCACCGCACGCCGCTGCGCCGCCTATCCGCGAGGCGCGGCGATGAGCACACCGGATGCCCCGCTCCTTGTCGCCGAAGGCCTCTCCAAGCGCTATGGCCAGCGCATCGGCTGTGCGGATGTTTCGCTCGGCATTCACGAGGGCGAGGTTGTCGCGGTCGTCGGAGAGTCCGGTTCGGGCAAGTCGACATTACTTGGTCTACTTTCGACACAGCTACTGCCTGATGCAGGCAATGTCCGCTATCGGATGCGCAGCGGCGACGAGCGAAATCTCTTCGCGCTAGGCGAGGCCGAGCGGCGCTTCCTGCTGCGCACGGATTGGGGTTTCGTCCATCAGGATGCGCGCCTCGGTCTGCGCATGGGGGTCTCTGCCGGCGGCAATGTCGGAGAACGGCTGATGGCCGTTGGATGGCGCCACTATGGGCGCATCCGCGCGGAGGCAGAGAACTGGCTGGAACGCGTCGAGATCGCACGCGAGCGCATTGACGACTGCCCCAGCGCATTCTCAGGCGGTATGCGCCAGCGCCTTCAGATCGCCAAGAACATGGTCACGCGCCCGCGCCTCATCTTCATGGACGAGCCGACGGGAGGCCTCGATGTCTCCGTTCAGGCGCGCTTGCTCGATCTTATCCGCAGCTTCGTCGGCGACTACGGTCTCGCCGCGGTGATCGTTACGCACGACCTCGCCGTAGCGCGCTTGCTCTCGCATCGCATCATCGTCATGCGGCACGGCCGCGTCATCGAGACGGGTCTGACGGACCAGGTTCTCGACGATCCGCGCGAGCCTTACACGCAGCTACTGGTCGCCTCCGTCCTTCAGGTCTGATCCTTATGACGCACGACCGGGAAATGATCCGCCTCAGGGCCGTCGCCAAAACATTCGTGATGCACTTGCGGGGTGGTGCAAGCCTGCCGGTCGTGTCTGGCGTCTCTTTCGACGTGAGGGCGGGAGAGTGCGTCGTGCTCGGCGGTCCCTCCGGAGCAGGCAAATCATCAATTCTGAAGATGATTTATGGCAACTACCGTGCCGATTCCGGCCGTATAGAGATACAAGGCCGCGCGGGCTGGATCGATTTGGCGCACGCCGAGCCTCGCGCGATTCTGGCGCTTCGAAAGAGCACCATCGGCTATGTAAGCCAGTTTCTCCGCGTGATCCCGCGCGTTAGTGCGCATGACATCGTCGCGGCTGCGGCACGCCAGACTGGACTGGATAGCGCTGCGGCCGACAGGCGATCGGCCTTCCTGCTCGAGATTCTGAACATACCAGAGCGCCTATGGCGCCTGCCACCTGCCACATTCTCTGGTGGTGAGCAGCAGCGCATCAACATTGCGTGCGGCTTTGCCGCCGAGAGGCCGATACTGCTGCTGGATGAGCCGACGGCATCGCTTGATGCTGCCAACAGGGCCGCTGTCGTCGAGCTCATTTCGGCACGCAAGCGTGCTGGGGCCGCGATCCTCGGAATTTTTCACGACGAGGAGGTTCGCGATCGCGTCGCCGACCGCGAGGTGGATGTACGGACATTCTCGCCGGAGGTCCATGCTGCATGACGCGAGAGCTTGTGCTCGGCAATGCGCGCGTCGTGCTCGCCGATGCGATCATCGACGGCTGGGTGGCCACACGCGATGGCGTGATCGTCGACCTCGGTTGCGGTGTCCCGCCGCACATGAGTATCGATCTCGACGGTGACCTGCTCATCGCGGGCCTCATCGAGCTCCATACGGACCATCTCGAGCCGCATCTCAAGCCGCGCCCAAAGGTGCATTGGCCCGAGACCTCGGCGATCATGGCTTTCGATGCGCAGATCGCTGCGTCTGGCATCACGACAGTATTCGACTGCATTCGCGCGGGCCGCGACGTCGACTACGCACCACAGGCTCACGAGCTCGTATCGGTCATCTCGAGCCTCTCGCGCGCTAGAGAGAAGAATCTCCTGCGCGCAGACCATCGCTTGCATCTGAGGTGCGAGCTTACGGCGGATGGCGTGCTTACCGAAGCCGAAGCCGCCATAACCGGTCATCGCGTCGATCTGATTTCGCTGATGGACCACACACCAGGCGCGCGGCAATTTACGAGCCTCGATGCATGGCGCACGTATTACGGCGGCAAGTCGGGCCTGCCGCCTGATCAGCTCGATCGGCTGATCGCTGACAAGTGCGCCATGCACGAGCGGAACTATGCCCGTCACCGCCAGCTTCTGGTCGCCTTGGCACGGCAGCGCGGAATCGTGCTGGCCAGTCACGACGATACGACGCCCGAGCATGTGGAGGAATCGCTTGCAGACAAGGTCTCCATCGCCGAGTTCCCGACCTCGCTCGAGGCGGCGCGCCTCTCGCATGAGGCGGGTATCGACGTGCTGATGGGAGCGCCCAACGTGGTGCGCGGCGGCTCGCACTCCGGCAACGTTGCCGCGGAGACGCTCGCGCGCGCCGGCTACCTCGATATACTCTCCTCCGACTATGTGCCGGCAAGCCTGCTGCTCGGCGCCTTCGAGTTAGCGCGGCGGATCGAAGGTTATGGCCTGCCCCGCGCGCTGCGATCGGTGACGGCCAATCCGGCACGCGCTGCCGGCCTCACGGACCGCGGGCTCATAGCGGAGGGAAAGCGCGCCGATCTCGTGCGCGTTCGGGTCGTCGAGGGATTGCCCATCGTCCGCGAAGTCTACCGCGAGGGCCGGCGTGTCATTTGAGGTCCCAAAGCCCGTTCCTGATGCCTGCCAAATCGGCCGCGGCATCCTTGTCCTCGTCGTCGGTGCCAGCGGGGCCGGTAAGGATGCGCTGATTTCCGGTGCCCGCACCCGTTTATCGGGCGATGCTCGCTTTGTGTTTCCGG
>CAUJKI010000617.1 GCA_963205015.1 Pseudomonadota bacterium | reverse complement strand
TGCCCGCGCATCAGTGATCGCACCAAATTCTGCGGCGTAGTTCTTACCGGTCAGGTTCCGCGCATCTAGGAACAGACTGATGCCGTGCGGCAGTTCCATGCCGGCCGAGATGTTGAGCAGTGCATAACCCGGCGCTTTCAGCGTATTGGCATAGTCGACCCAGACATCTTTCATCCGCCAGTCGACGATCGGTTCGATATAGGCACCCGAGGAATGTTGGTAACGTAGCGAGATACGATATTGATGCTGGGGAACGACCGGTAGTCGGTTGCGGCCGTAGATCGGATCGCCATTGAACTTGAAATCCGACCACGCATAGGTCTGGCGTAGGCGGAGTTGGCCTACGTCCGGGCTGTCAACGATACGCCAGTCAAGGCTTGCCTCGATGCCTTGGTGTGTCGTGTCTCCGGCGTTGAAAAACGTGGCCGGATAACCAGTCACCGCGCTGAAGCTCAGCAGTTCGCCTTCGACCCACGAATGGTAGTAGGTTACGTCCCAGGTGAGGACGCCAATACGCCCGCGTGTGCCAGCCTCCGCCGTCCATGCCTTCTGCGCAGAGACCGGCACGAATTGCGGATAAGGCGATTGGACTAGCGCGCCATAATGCGGTGGCTCGGCCGAGCGGGTGGCATTCGCGTAGATTTGGAACCCGACTTCGTCCTCGTATAGTAGTCCGAGGCGCGGCGAGAACCAGTCGTAGGTCTTGCGCGCATCGTTCGTGGGGGCGAGTCGGTCGGTATAATCACGTGTCGCGCGGCCATAGGAACCGCCTGCCACCACCGCGAGCCGTTCATTCAGGAAGAAACGGCCTTCGGCGAACAGATCGAGACCGCTTGCTTCCTGTCGGGCGTTGCCGAATTGGAAGCCGTTGGCGCCACCCATGTTGGCGAAGAGGCCCTGGTTGTTTTTTCCGGTGCGATAGTAAGCGCCAAAGAACAGGTCCGTCTTGTGTCCGCCGATCTCACTCGCGAGGTCAAAGCGACCGAATACACCCTGAGTATCGACATCTTGCTCGATCACGATCGGAATCGGATGGCGTAGATTTGTCCAGGTTGAATAAATACCTCCCTCGAACGTGATCTCTTCCGACAGGCGCAAGCGGGTCTGGAGTGTGATCCGCTTCACATCCAGGTCGCGTGACCACCTGTTGGCGATGACACCGGCGCCAGCCATGCGCGGGTGGGCCAGCGCATCGGCAAGCGAGAGCGTGCCCGGAACTTCCTGGTCAATATCGGCCGCAGAACCGATCAGGCGGATTTCGTTCTCGTTGCTCCAGCTATAGCCCAGGTTCAGTGTACCACGGACCGACTTCTGCTTGCTCTGTTCCCGGTAGCCATCGGAGGCAATGGCATTGATCGAGCCATAAGCGTCGAACGCACCGAACTTGCCCGAAGCGGCGGCCTGCCCGCGATAGGTATCGTAGGCACCACCCTCGGCGCGCAATAGGAAGGGCGACCCAGCTGTCTTGCCGTTGGGAGTAATGAGGTTGACCACGCCCCCAAGCTGCGCTCCACCGAACCGCAGAGCGTTCCCACCCTTATAGACCTCGATATAGCGGGCACCGAGCGGATCAATCTTCTGAAAGTCCGAAAAGCCGTCGGCATCGGCGAATGGCACACCGTCCTGCGCGATCAGCACACCGCGCTGGTGGTAGCTCTGGTCGATTCCCGAACCGCGAATTGAGAGGCGCGATTCTTCGCCAAAGCGCTTGTTCGAGAGTACGCCCGGCACGTCGCGCAGCAAGTCGGGCATACCGACGACGAAACGCTCCTCATAGGTTTCCGACGCCACCACTGATACGGAGCCTGGCGTACGCGACAGGCGCTCGCGAGTGCTCGCGACGACCTCGGGATCATCGGGGTTACGCTCGGCGGTGACAATGATCTCGGGTACGGTTGTCTCAGCGAATGCGGGTACACATACGAGAGGCGCAATAGAAAGTACGCTTGTGGAAAGCAAAGGTCTGAACATGATTCATCCTGTTCCTTGATCGGAACTGCCGATCCGCTCGACAACGGTCGACAGGAGTTGGCTTCGCGCGCAGACCGGCACACATGCACTATCTGGGCGGCATGCGTGTTGGGCTCGAAGCGTTCGAAAGGATCAGGCGGTTGCAGGCGGTCCCTGCGAAGGTGGGCGCAGATAGGCGCCGCACTGAACGACAAAGGCTGGCGTCGCACGGAAGATCGTGGCGATGATGAAGGCGATCGCAGCGGTCAGCAGCGCCAGATCAGTGACGGCAAGCGTAGGCGCCGATAACAAGGCGAATGCACAGGGCGCCTGGGCCTTGTCCGGCTTGTGATGACCATCGTGATCATCGTGACCATCGGCCATGTCGCCGGCCATCGCCATGGGCGCGCCGTATCCGTCGCAAAGCTGGATCGTGATCGAATGCGCCGATATCACCGGCATGAAGCCCGCCGGCACGATCAGCTTCATCGCAAACGACGCCGCCAGCAGCCACGCAAACAGAATGCGATGACGTGCGAGCAGGCGCCGCATCCCGTTCATTGCACCATTTCCGTGCAATCGAGATTTTCTGCGATCTTTCTACAAGGCACGTAGAATCCCCCGGCTCGATAGAGCTTTACCGGCTGCTCCTGGAAAAGCAATATGTAAAATACTTCTTTGGCGGCGGACTCGGCGCACGCGCCGCAGAGCGAGCGCAAACTCTATAGAGACCTATGATCGTGTTTCACCAATGTCGACACATCGCGGCAAAGCCGCTCCTCCCGACTAACCGCCATGACCAGGCACAGGCCGCGCGGAGGCGATTGGTCCCTTTTTGGTAGGTCAGATCAGTTGGAGACCATTTGCAGATCGAACCTGCATAGCTCGCGAACCATGCGGGCATAGGAAACCTGCCGCCATCGGCAGAATATGCGGAGCCCTTGTGTCGAATTGGAGGATAAGATGAGAAGTGAGGCAATAGCCGTGCTTGCGACTGCGCTAGCCGTGGCGGCTTGCGGCAGCCCCAAGACGACCGACGACCCCAAGGCGGCCATGGACGCCAATTTCAAGATGGTCTTGCAGGCATGGTTTGACGAACATCCCGATTGCGTAAAGCTGGACAGGAGCGGTAGCCTGCCGATTGAGCGCAGCACCTCGCGCCAAGTGGACAAGCCGGGGCTGGACGCGGGAGTCAGTGCCGGCTTGCTCTCGATCAAACCGCTTGCTGGCGATCGGGTCCGATACACTCCCACCGAGGTCGGCAAGGATGCCGTGCGGGACGGGGACCGATTTCTCCGAGGCGTGGATCTCTGCTACGCACGTCGCGACATCCAGGCCGTGGAGAACTTCACGGAGCCAACCGATGCGGCAGGGGTGAAGGCAACACGCGTCACCTATCGCTACACGCTCAAGGATGTCGCGCCATGGGCGAGCAACCCGGCCATTGCTGCCGCGTTTCCGGCGATCACCGAAGCGGTCGCCAAGCCTCTCTCGACAGATGCCGACGACTTGATATTGACCGACAAAGGCTGGGCGCATCACCGCGCGCTACGCTAACCGTTCTCCTATGGCATAGCATGCGAAGGCGTATGACGATCGGGAACGGCAGGGCAATGCGGGGAAGTGCGGCCCTAGCGTAGCAGAAGCGGCGACACATAGTTATCAGATGTATCCGCGACGGCGCGCCATTCTCGAACAAAAGAGAGAACTGCGGGTGTGGTCTTAGCGACACCCCCTGCAGCGGTCCGGGCCAGCACGGCCTTGGAGC
>CAUJKI010000616.1 GCA_963205015.1 Pseudomonadota bacterium | reverse complement strand
GCTCAAGGGCGAGGAGATCGAGCCGCACGTGACGTGGGGCACGACCCCCGCGCAGAGCGTGCCGGTGACCGGCCGCGTGCCCTCGCCGGAAGAGGCACCGACAGCATCCGCGCGCGAGACGGCGGAGCGCTCGTTGAAGTACATGGACCTCGAGGCGGGCACGCCGATCCAGGAGATCGCGGTCGACCGCGTATTCATCGGCTCGTGCACGAACGGCCGCATCGAGGACCTGCGGGCCGCAGCCGCGGTCATCAAGGGTCAAAAGGTCAACGCCAACGTGAGCGCGATGATCGTCCCGGGCTCAGGTCTCGTGAAGGAGCAGGCGGAGGCAGAGGGCCTTGCGCAGATCTTCATCGACGCGGGTTTCGACTGGCGCGAAGCGGGCTGCTCCATGTGCCTCGGCATGAACCCGGACCAGCTCCGACCACGCGAGCGTTGCGCCTCGACGTCGAACCGCAATTTCGAGGGCCGCCAGGGCCGCCTCGGGCGCACGCACCTCGTTTCGCCGGCGATGGCGGCCGCAGCGGCGATCGCCGGGCGCTTCGTCGACATCAGGACGTGGAAGTAGGCGCTTTCGCCAGTCCCCAGAACACGAACGGCGGGTGGATCCACCCGCCGTTCGTCGTTTCAGCATCTCATTTCGGCTCGTCACTTGAGCTCGTCGG
Organism: Pseudomonadota bacterium; assembly: GCA_963205015.1. GTDB lineage: Bacteria > Pseudomonadota > Alphaproteobacteria > Rhizobiales > Hyphomicrobiaceae. The sequence goes on along the minus strand of CAUJKI010000616.1, from coordinate 2,296 downwards.
GCACCTTGCCGCCGTTCGCGGCGAGCTTCGCCATGACCTGCTTATGTAGCCAGACGTTCATCGTCGCGCTGTCGCTCGTATTGCCGGTGTAGCCAAGCTCCTTGGCGAGTTCCTTACGCGAGGCAAGGCTGCTGTCCAGCTTCAGGAGCTTCATCAGGTCGACGATCGACTTGCGCCAGTCGAAGGACTCCTTCGACGCCTTGGCCAGTGCATCGAGATTGGCTGCGACATCGACTGCGGCAGCTTGCGGCGTGGCGCCGGCTGACGCTGTTGGCGCGGCGCCACCACCCGGCGCCGGCGATGCCTGCGCCGCAGATCCGAAAATAGCTGACTTGATCGTATCGAAGATGCCCATGGTGAACTCCTGCCACCGGATCGGGCGGATGGCCCGCCCTTGCCCAAGGATGCCCCGAGCGTATCGGGGAAGAACGCAGTCTATTCCTCCAGTCTACGGCTGTCTGTGGTCGGAATTACGTAGATAGGCACGAAAATGTCCCTCCATTTCAGCATAAATGACGGAAGGCGCTTTCTGAACGCCGCTATTTATCCGCATAGGGGTTGGCGCCCTTGCGCAGGTTGATGCGGATCGGGGTCCCCGGCAGGCCGAAGGCCTCGCGAAGGCTGTTCGTCAGATAGCGCAGATAGGATTCCGGAATGCCGCCCGGCTGCGAGCAGAAGGCAATGAACGTCGGCGGCCGGGCCGAAGGCTGCGTCATGTAGCGGATGCGGATGCGCCGTCCCTTGGACTGCGGCGGCGCGTGACGCGACACCGCCACCTGAAGCCAGCGGTTGATGTCGGCGGTCGAGATCCGGCGCGACCAGACGGCGTGCGCATCGAGGATCGCTTTCATCATTTTATCGATGTTGCGCCCCGAGGCCGCAGAGATAGTGACCATGGCGACGCCGGCGGCCTCCGCGAACTTCTCCGCGACCGTCTCCTTGAGATCCTTCAGCGTCGCCGCCTTGTCCTCGACGAGGTCCCACTTGTTGATCGCGATGACGAGCGCGCGGCCTTCCTCGATGATCATGTTGCCGATCGTTAGATCCTGCTGCTCGAAGGGACGCTCGGCGTCGATGAGCAGCACCACGACCTCGGCAAAGCGAATGGCGCGCACGGCGTCGCTCGCAGCGAGCTTTTCCGCAAGCTCGTCGATGCGCGCCTTGCGACGCAGCCCCGCCGTATCAAAAAGACGGATTGCGCGGCCCTGCCAGGTGATGTCGCTCGCGATCGCATCGCGCGTGAGGCCCGGCTCGGGGCCGGTGATCATGCGCTCCTCGCCGAGGATCGCATTCACGAGCGTCGATTTTCCCGCATTGGGGCGCCCGACAATGGCGACGCGGATCGGCTTGCCGGGATCTTCCGCCTCGCCTTCGTCGGCCGCGGGCATCTCCGGCTCGGGCTCGGGTTCCTCGCCGCGCCGGCGCCGCCGTGCCTTGACGATCGGCTTCAGACCGAGCGCCGCGAGCAACTCGCTCTCCAGTTCAGCCAGCCCCTCGCCATGCTCTGCCGAAATGGCCACCGGCTCGCCGAGACCGAGCGCGTAGGCTTCATAAAAGCCCTCGGTGCCCGCCTTGCCCTCGCACTTGTTGGCGACCAGCACGACGGGCCGGCCGGAGGTGCGCACAATCCGCGCAAAGGCCTTGTCGGCCGGGGTAATGCCTGCACGCGCATCGAACACGAAGGCAACGGCGTCGGCCTCGCGGATGGCGGCCTCGGACTGGGCGCGCATGCGGCCGGCGATCGAACCTCGCTCGGCCTCCTCGAGGCCCGCCGTATCCACGACCTGCACCACGTGACCGCCGATGTCGGCCTCGCCTTCGCGCCGGTCGCGCGTGAGGCCCGGCATATCCGAGACCAGCGCCGTCCGCCGCCCGGTCAGGCGGTTGAACAGCGTCGACTTGCCGACATTCGGCCGGCCGACGATGGCGATGGTAGGCATTCGAATGATCCTCAGGCGGCCCCGGCGCCGCGGGGAAGGCTATGCGGCCCGAGTTAGGGCCTCGCGGCCTTCGGCGCAAGGCGAACCCCGGCGTTTTGCCGCAATCGGGGCATCGACAACGTCAAACGTTTCCTGTATTAGGCGGCCAATCTCTCCCCACAAAGTGGGTTGCATGAGCCGTGAGCATCCGGGACCGGATGGCTTCTAGCTGCTCCTCTGCCGTGGCTGCCAGAACGGAAAACAACAATGAACATCATCGCAGAGCTCGAGAAAGAGCAGATCCGCGCCATTTCCGCCCAGCGCGCGGTGCCGGAGTTCCAGGCCGGCGACACCGTCAAGGTCATGGTGAAGGTCAT
>CAUJKI010000615.1 GCA_963205015.1 Pseudomonadota bacterium | reverse complement strand
ATCTCCGCGGTCGGACATGAGACAGACTGGACGCTGATCGACCTCGCCGCGGACGCACGCGCGCCGACGCCGACCAAGGCTGCGGAATGGGCCGTGCCGAAGCATGGCGAGCTCATCGAGCGCACGGGTGATCTCGCGCTGCGCCTCCGGAAATGCGTCAATCGCACCATCGAGGCTGCGCGCACCCACCTCAAGGCTGCCGCGCGCGGCATTCCGCGCCTCGAGGACCTGCTTGCGCTGCCGCGCCAGCGCTTCGACGCCGTGGAGCGCCGTCTCTCTCGCGCGCTCGATGCCAATACGCAGGCGCACGGCAAGCGGCTGGCGCGCATCGAGGCGCGTTTCCAGCCGCGTCTCATGACGCAGCTTCTCGAGCGCGACCGCCAGCGCGTGGAACGTGCCCAGCGCGCCGGCCTGACCGCTCTGGCACGCCGCACGTCGGCACAGCGCACGCGTTTTGAACGTCATGCGGCACGGCACACGCCGCACGCGCTGCGTCACCGTGTCGTGCAGCTCGGGGAGCGGCTGGTGAGCCTCTCAGGGCGCCTGCGGCAGGGCTTTGCGAGCCGCCTCGTGCTCGAACGGCGCGCGCTGGATGGTCACGCGCAGATGCTGGCCTCGCTGAGCTATCAGAGTGTGCTCAAGCGCGGCTTTGCCGTCGTGCGCGACAGCGAGGGCCGCGCCGTGCGCTCGATCGGCAGCCTGGCGGCCGGCGACCGCGTGGCGGTGGAGCTTGGCGATGGACGCGCCGGCGCGAGCATCACGTCGGTCGAGCCCTCGGAGACGAAGCCAGCGGATGCACCGAAACCGCGCGCGCCCAAGCGCAGTGGCCCCGAAGGGCAGGGCTCGCTGTTCTGAAGAACTCCCGAGAATTGGCTCCCAAAATTGCCGACTGAAATAGAAACCCTCTCCCTTGTGGGAAGGGATTAGGGTGGGAGGAACCCGACCGCCAACGAATTGCGCTAAATCTCGATCTCACCTTCGGAGATGCGCACCGCGCTGCCGCCGATCCGCACGGTCTCGAGTTTGCCGCGCGCTGCCACCTCGAACGAGAGCGCAATGAGGCTCGGGCGGCCCATCTCGAAGCCCTGCTCGATATACCGCTTGTGCGTACCGGCCGGAAGTTGGTCGAACTCGTTGACGACGCCGGCGAATGCTGCTGCAGCGCCACCCGTTGCCGGATCCTCCACGATGCCTGCCCCCGGAGCGAACATGCGGGCATGGAAAGACGACGTCGTGTGCACGGTCTCGCGCGTGTAGAGGTAGACCATGCCGGCGCGCGAGCCGCCGAAGGCACTGGCCCAATGCGTCGAGACGATCTCGGCACGCGCAATCGCCGCCATCGAAGCGACCGGCACAAAAGTGAAGGGCACGCCCGCCGACCACTGCGTGGGGCGGTGATTGGCAAAACCGATCTCGGAGGGCGAGAGGCCAAGCGCGGCGGCGAGGCGCTCGCTGCCCGGTGCCTCACCGGCGGGCTCGGGAAGCTTGGGCGCATCGAACTCGGCATGAGGCGCCTTGCCGGGACGCAGGCGGACGCCGACACGGACCGCGCCGATAGCCTCTTCGAGGACGACAAGGGCTTCCTGGTTTGCGGCCAGATCGCCTGCGCGAAGCTGGGCCAGCAGGATTCCTGTCCCGATCGTCGGATGGCCGGCAAAGGGCAGCTCGATGGCCGGGGTGAAGATGCGCACACGCGCCGATGCGGCGGGGTTCTGCGCCTTCTGGACGAATACCGTCTCGGAGAGATTGAGCTCGCGCGCAATGTCCTGCATGAGCCCTGCCGGAAGCGCGTCCGCGTTCATTACGACACCCAGCGGGTTGCCGCCGAAGCGCGTTTCCGTAAAGACGTCGAGGGTGTAGAATTTGAGCTGCATCGTGCGTCCCGGATGCCGCGCCTTACGGCGGCAGTTTCTGGCGCGCAACCATGCATGGAATCGCGCTGCGGTCCAATCCTTCTCCAGGCCCCGCCCCCACCGAAGCGTCACCTGCCGCCTGCCGCGAGACGGATCGGCCGGCGGCCCAACGTTGCTGTGATTGAGGCAATTTGCCCGCGTTGCTGCCATGCGGCGATGCTAAAGAAGAACCAGGGGCAGCCAGCGGGTCGCCCAAGGATCAAATGAAAATGACCAAGAAGATCACCAACAAAAAGAACTCGGTCCAACCGCCGAAAGGCCTTTCCGGGATCGACAACGTGTGCGTGTTCTGCGGCTCGGGCACCGGCGTCGATCCGGCCTTTGCCGAGGGCGCGCGCATTCTCGGAAGGCGGCTCGCCGAGGCGGGAGTCGGCCTCGTATATGGCGGCGGCAGCCTCGGCCTGATGGGCGAGGTCGCGAAGTCCGTGCTGAAGCACAAGGGTCATGTGACGGGTATCATCCCCTCGTTTCTCTCGGAGAAGGAGCGGATGCTGCGCGAGGTCAACGAGCTGATCGTCACCGAGGATATGCACCAGCGAAAGCGGCTGATGTTCGAGCGGTCGGATGCATTCGTTGCACTGCCGGGCGGGATCGGGACGCTCGAGGAACTCGTCGAGCAGCTCACATGGGCCCAGCTCGGCCGCCACACGAAGCCGATCGTCATTGCGAATATTGCCGGGTACTGGGACTCGTTTTGCGACCTCCTGGCGCATATGCGTAAAGAAGCATTCATCCGCGAGGGATTGGCGGTGCCCTACACGATCGTCGACAGCGCCGAGGATATCCTGCCGGCAATTGCCGCGTCCGCGCCGGCCGTTCCCAAGGAGCGCGCCGACGTCATCGAGCGCATGTGAAGCCTCCCAGCCAGGAACAGACGATGGCTCCGCCCGATCAGCCCGGCTCGCGCAAATCGATTGCCGATCTCATAGCCGTCATGGCCGCGCTCAGGACGCGGGGCTCAGGCTGCCCGTGGGATCTCGAACAGTCCTTCGAGACGATCGCGCCTTACACGATCGAGGAGGCCTACGAGGTCGCGGACGCGATCGAGCGGGGCGACCGGGCTGATCTGAAGGAAGAACTCGGCGACCTGCTGCTGCAGGTTGTCTATCATTCGCGCATGGCGGAGGAAGAAGGATCGTTCGGCTTCGCCGATGTCGTCGACGCGATCACCACGAAGATGATCCGCCGCCACCCTCATGTGTTCGGCGACGAGCAGGCGCGCTCGGCCGGTGTCGCCAAGGGCTGGTGGGAAGCCATCAAGGCCGACGAGCGCGCCGCCAAGCAGGAGAAGAGCAGCGAAACCCCGGCACCTCCATCACTGCTGGCCGACGTGCCCGTGGGGCTCCCTGGGCTCACACGCGCCATGAAGCTTCAGGCCAAGGCGGCACGAGTCGGCTTCGATTGGCCGTCGCTGGCGCCCGTCTTCTCGAAGATGCGGGAGGAGATTGCCGAGCTCGAAGAGATCGCCGTCCCGGCGGATCCCCGTGGCCCCCGTCCGCCGAACGGGCCTGTCGATCCGCGCATCGTCGACGAGTTCGGGGACGTGCTGTTCGTGATGGCGAATGTTGCGCGTCACCTGAAGATCGATCCGGAAACGGCACTCAGGACGGCAAATGCCAAGTTCGTCCGGCGCTTTGCCTACATCGAGCAGCGTCTCGCGGAGCAGGGCAAGACACCCGCCGGAACGACGCTCCAGGAGATGGATGATCTCTGGGTCGAGGCGAAGACCAAGGAGCGCCGCGGCTGAGTGTTAATATACGCCAGCCTCGTAGATACGACGCTTGGCGCCGAGCGTGGCCGTGCCGGAGTAGCCGTCGGTGCTGCGCCAGTGGACCTTCTCGCCGTCCATGCGCAGCGTCACGCAGTACTCCTTGCCACCAAGCCAGCTCCGCCAGCGATGGCAGACCCGGTCGGCAACCACCCACCAGGTTCCCCGATCGAAAGCCGAGCCCGTATAAAACTCGAGATCCTTGGCGCGTCCGATCATGGTGCCATTGCCGGAGTAGCTGATCGGAAGCGGACCTCCCGGCGTGTGCAGCGTGACCGTGCGATCGGCCACCACTTCATGAAGATTGGCACGGGTGCCTGGCGCTTCGGCTACCGCGGTACCCACGGCGGCGGTTAACAAGACCCCCGCAATTGCGACCCTCGAACTCATACAACGTCCCCGTAAACTACCGCTGACTGGTTCGGTTACTTCTAGGTCCTTGTAGGCCCCAATTTGACGGCCGCGTAGCCGCTTCAAGGCAACGGCTCCTATGCCGAGAGAATGGCCTGATTTAAGGGTGGGGGGCGAAATGGTTCTTGCGGTTCGGTTAACAGCCTGAAGAATTAACCTTTTTCCATCTCGTGCCGTGAACGGACAACTCGCGTTGTGCCTGCGACGATCAGCGCAACGGCGGCAATGGAGCTGTGGATAACTTTTACCGATCGGTACCCTTGGATGGACTAACGATCGTTGTCCTCGCCGAGCAGCGGCCACAGGACCGAGAGGCCGACCCCGTAGAGGGCCACCACGCCCAGTGCCGCCATCGCTCCCGCACTAGCCGGAAAGCCGGTAGCGACCGTCCAGACCGCGGCCAAGGCCCACACAGCGCTCATGGTGAGGTTCAGGGGGCGCAGCGCCGTGACACGCATCGGGTGCAGCCAGCGCATGGGCACAAAGGTCAGCGCAACACAAACGAGAACGAGAATGCTCACCGCCCAGCCCGGCAGCGCGAAGGCAAATACGTAGAAGGCGACGATGTTCCAGATGGCCGGAAAGCCGACGAAACAGTGGTCGTCCGCTTTGTTGCCGTTGTCGCAGAAGTGGTAGAGCGACGACAGGAGAATGAGGCTGGCCAGAATGCCGCCCCAAATGCCGGTCAGGTATCCGCCGAGTTGCAGCGCCAGTGCCGGCACAAATACATAAGTGATGTAGTCGACCACCTGATCCAGCTTCTCGCCGGAGAAACGTGGCAGCCGCCGCTTGACGTCGACCGCGCGCGCGAACGCGCCGTCGATACCGTCGATAATCAGGGCAATACCGAGCCACAGGAAGGCCGTCTCGTACGCGCGGTCGAGCAAGGCATGAAGCGCGAGCAGAGCACAGACGCTTCCCAGCGCTGTGAAGAGATGGACCGAGGCCGCGAGCCAGCGCCAGCCTTCAGGCTCAGGCAGATCGAAACGGTGCGGGTCGATGCTCATCGTACGGCCCCAAAATGGAAAAGGAGCGCCTTGGCGCTCCCCTTATCCCATCCGTCTCTGTTCTGCGCAGGGCCGCAGCCTTCGCGCGATCAGAAGCGGTGCCGCACCGTGCCGCGAACGCCGACGTTGTCGTCACTCTGGTCGGGCCGCAGGCGTCGGTCGTCGAAGCTCTGCTCGTTGACGCCGTAGAGAAGCTCCAGACCGAAGTCGAGTTTGGGCAGGATGCCGAGCTTGCCGAGCCCCGGTATGCGAACCTCGGTCCCGGCAGATGGCGCAAGCGACGTACCGGTCCCGCCGAGACCCAGAGAGGGATCCTTGGCGGCTGGCGCCGTCGTCTGAGGCGCAGCCGGTGTCGCCGCCGTGCCGCCTCGGGTTTCCTCAAAAGCCCATGCCGACGGGGCAGCGAGCATCAGCGCGCCCAACAAAGCCGGCAATCCAATACGTGTCCGCATGACTTCCCCAAGTCGCGATTCCGTTCGCTTTAATCTGGCTCGCGCCCTCATTGAACACAAGGATGTTTCCACCGCCTTGACGCGCAGTAAGTCATTTTACCAGCGTGAGTGTGCCCCGAAAACAATAGCCGGACCAAAGCACCACATCGCCCATAAAATAACACATCATCAACACATTAGGCGGCCGCAGACGCTAATCGCCACCGAGCAATGTGTCTTTTGCCTCATTGATCTTGGCGGCGAGGTAGGTCGACCCTCCCCGATCGGGGTGAAGCTTGAGCATCAGGTCGCGATGAGCCTGCCGAACGGCCGATTCGTCAGCACCCGGCTCAAGTCCGAGGATGTCGAGCGCCTCCTCGGTGCTCATGCGGCCGTCCGGACCCCGCGGCCGCTCCTGCTCGGCACGGGCCATATCCTCCCGCCACGTCGGATGAATGCGATCCAGAAATGCCTCGATGAGCTGGGCGGAAGCCGGATCGACATACCGGCAGTCCTGCCACAGGTGTGCAAGCTCGACCGGCCGCAGGTCCTCGATCGCGCGTCCCGCAAAGAAGCCTTTGAGCACGCGGCCCCGCATGGCGCCCGTGGCATGTTCGAGCTCCATCTCCAGATGCTCCGTCACGACCCGCGACGACTGCCCCGAGGGGAAGCGACGCGACGAGCCGAAGCCACCCCAGTTCCCGATCCCCTGGCCGCCGAGCAGCCACCAGCCGAGTGCGGCCAGCGGAAAAGCATAGGCGAGGCCACCACGCACCATGAAGAAGAGCGCGCCGGCCAGCGCCACGACTGCGCCCGCGATCCGGACATGGCGTGCCATCGCCGCCGGATTGGCCTGAGTGAACAGGCGGATGGCCGCGATGGCCAGGGCGAGGACGAGCACGCCGAGCAGGAAATACTGCATCGCGCCTCAGTCCCGTTTCATCTGTGTGAGCAGTAGGCGTGCACCCGTGCCGTCTCGCGTTGCGCTGAGCTGCTGGAGGGCGGCGCGCCCGCCGGAAGCATAGACTGCAACGGCCCTCAGCAACGCCCGAAGCTGATCGGCAGATCCCTGGTCGAACGCACACCAGGCGCCTTTCGTGAGCCGCGCGATCTCGCGGAAGGCCATCTCGGCAGCTCGATCCCGGCCCTCCTGGAAAAGGAAGACCGGCACGCCATGCAGCGCGAGCTCGCCGGCCCGCCCGCAGAGATCGTCGACGGCTTCCTCCATGCAGTCTCCGACATACACGAGGGCATTGACCTTGCGCTTCTCGGTCTCCTGCCGCGCGTGCGAGAGGATCTTGCCGATCTGCGTGTAGCCGCCCCGGCACTGCACTGTCGTCATCAGCCCGGCGAGCGCATCGGGATCGGAAACCCACTTCGACGCACGACATTCGCCCGCGCCACGGAAGAACACGAGCTGCACGTCGAGCCCGCCGACCTCGGCGACGGCGTGGAACATCTCGGCCTGAAGGGCGAGCGCCATGTCCCAGGTGGGCTGGCGGCTCATGGTGGCATCCATGGCGAATACGAGCCGGCCGCGCCCCGTCGTCGTCTGGGGGCTGAGCGACTTCACGCGCGCAAGAAAAGCATCGACGTCAGCGCTGCTCGACGGCGCAGGCGCCTGCCCGGCGGACGCAGCACTCGGCACCGAGCCGGACGCAGCCGCTGCCGGGCTCGGCGCACGCGTGCGGGTTTCCTTCTTGTCGCTGCTCATGCCCACCACCTCATGTGCGAGGGCCGCCCTGCGCTTTGCCGCGCAGCCATCACCCTCTAGGATGGCGAGCGGCGGGTCGCCTTTCAACCGTGGTCGGCACAACATCCTCAAAAGTTGGAGTTTTAGTATGGCCTCAGTTTCAGCCAGCTTGCCGCCGGATCCCCTCATCGATACCGAGACACTGGCCCGACGGCTCCGCGATCCGGATTTGAGGATCTTCGACTGCACCATGCACCTGACGCCGCTCGCGGACAACTCCGGCCAACAGGTCACGAACGGAGAAGCCGACTATCTCAAGGGCCACATTCCAGGCGCAGCCTACATCGACCTTTCCCGCGACCTTTCCGATACGTCGAGCCCGCACCGCTTCTCGGCGCTCGGCCCTGACGCTTTTGCGCTTGCAGCCGGTCGGCTTGGTATCGGCGATGATGTGCCGATCGTCCTCTATGACGGCGGCTACAATGCCTGGGCCGCGCGCGTATGGTGGATGCTCAAGGCCTATGGCTTTGACAATGCGCGCGTCCTCGACGGCGGCCTCATCAAGTGGCGCAAGGAAGGTCGTCCGCTGCTGAGCGATGCCACCACTTATCCGCCGGCAACGTTCACCGCGCATCCACGGCCCGGCTTCTTCGCCGACAAAGCACGCGTCGCTGGCGCTATCGGGGCGCCGGGCGTGCGTATCGTCAACGCGCTCACGCCGCAGCAGCACGCGGGCAAGGGCGGCGTGCACTACGGCCGCCCCGGACGCATTCCGGGAAGCTGCAACGTCGCGT